>CAYGVY010000141.1:0-3932 GCA_964353435.1 uncultured Thermoplasmatales archaeon
TGAGAAACGAAAAGGATACGGTCGGGCCTATAAAACCGGGCTTGCACAAGCAACCGGTGACATCATCGTCACCGGTGATGCTGACGCGACCTACCCGTTTAACACCATCCATGAATACATCCAACAACTCCTTGATTCACACCTTGATTTCATCACCACGAATCGCTTTGCAGGACTCAAGCACGGCTCGATGTCTCTGAAACACCGGTTCGGGAACCTGACCTTAGCCTGGACCCTTCGAATCCTCTTCTTAGTTAACATCCGAGACTCGCAGTCCGGCATGTGGATCTTCAAACGAGACGCACTCTCCAAAATACAACCATTAGAAACATTCAACAACGGGATGCCGTTCTCCGAAGAAATAAAGATAGAAATGTTCACCAATAAGCACCTCAAGACAAAAGAGATACCATCAACCCTCTACCCACGAGAAGGCCAGGTGAAACTCGAAAGCTTCAAAGACGGTATAAAAAACTTGAAATTCCTGTTTAAAAAACGAGTAACCCCTTAAAGCATCTGATAGGAAAACGTATTCAACTCCTTTTTCTATCCCTTTTACTTGAGGAAGAAACCATGGATTCACTAATGACGGTATGGGTATTTTTCATCGGAAGTATCATCGGAGTCATCGTAGGAGTAGCACTCTCCTATCGAACTGCAATTACCCCGCTACATAAAAGAATAGGGAAACTCACCTCACAACAATATCACCCGTTCATGAAACAGTACCCCTATAATCCTGATAATTTCAGGTTCCTAGGTGATCCTATCGATGGAATTCAATTTGAAGAAGATAAAATCCTCCTTGTCAGCTTCAAAAAAGGAAACACACCGCGTACCCCAGAACAAGACCATATCAAGAATCTTCTCGAGAACGGAAACGTTAGTTGGTTTGAGTGGTCGACGAAATAACCTTAATAATCTCCTCTTGAAGGGTTTTACTGATCAGCTTGCCGTCAGCCTTTCCTCGCAGCTCCTTCATCACCAGTCCCATGAGTGGACCAAGCGCGGTAATTCCTCGTTCTTTGACAAAGTCTTTTCGCTCTGCAACGATTCTCCGTACAACCTGTACAATCTCCTCATCCCCTGTGGGTTGGAATCCACATCCTTGAATCGCATCCTCCACAGAGGAATTGGAGTGCATAGTAAGATATTTTAAGATGGTGGGGACTGCTTCTTTTGCATACCTCCCTTCTTTTAACGCAGAAAACACCGTTGTGAGCATTTTTTCATCGATAAATTCTAGTCGTATCCCTTCATTTTCAAGCTCTGAGAACGTATTCAGATAGGTACGAAGAATTACACTCTCCCGGTCTGGAAATTGCCTTACTAACTGTTCAAAATCATCTTCATAACCGCTGGTAAGTAACTGATTGATTTGTTCTTCGTTGAGGTTGTATTGCTTGGAAAGTCGCAGTCGTTTCTCTGCAGGTTTTTCTGGTAGTTGTATCTTGAGTAATCGTTCTTGTGTAATTCGTACTGGGGGCACATCTGTCTCTGGATACATACGTGCAGCACCTGGTAACGGTCGCATGTAATCAGTCGTGTTATCCGGAAGGCTTCTGCGGACCTCCTCTGGGACCCCATCAAAAAACATCGTTGCCCTTCGAAGAACCGCATTCAAGGTAGCATCAACCATAGTTTCACTGCCGAGCGCAAGAACAAATGCATCCTGGCTACCAAGTTGTAATCGTTTTCTCACCTTCTGTATCTCTTGTTCTGAAAAGCCATACCCTGGCATCTCATCGCTATGAATAATACCGCCGATACCTGAGGCAAGCCCTGCATAGACCGCAAGGTCTTTCCCGATACGTGTCTGCTTCAATTTAAGCAACCCATGATATCCAGCAAGACGGATTCCCTTGACAAGTCCCTTGTTTTGTAGCTGATTCTGAATCAGTTTCGATTTTGAATTTATAAACACAGCGGACAACTCAATATTATGAATACCATTCAGATCGCTTTTCTTGGCTCGACTCTTCAATGTTTCTGCGATTTCCAGAACACCCTTCTGTCGGAGCGCTTCATTTTCCGCAACCTTTGAAATCGAACTCAGCGATTGTATCCCTTTGACCTCGATACGTGCTCCGCTCGCGATAGAAATATTCAGATCCTGTCGTATCGTCCCCAACCCTCGTTTCACCTTTTTTGTCGCCTGCAGCAACACCCCAAGCTGTTCAGCTACCTCCCGTGCATGTTCTGGAGAGGTGATATCTGCCTCGGTGGTGATCTCAATGAGTGGTATCCCAAGGCGGTCAAGACCGTAGTTTACTAGTTTCTCTTTCTCAGTGAGCTTTCGAGCAGCATCCTCCTCTAAGGCAAGGCTGGAAATCCGCACGTTCTTGAGAGACCCGCCCATAGCAACCAAGGCGGTTCGCTGAAACCCGGTGGTGTTGGATCCGTCAATGACGATTTTTCGCATGAACTGTATTTCATCCACCGGTTTTGCACCAAGAAGCATTGCCATAGTCAAACAGATATCGATTGCTTCTTTGTTTGCAGCATGTGGTGGCTCCTCATCTGCTTCCACCAGACACGTTGATGTCCCTGAGGCGGTATACAGGAACCGTCTCTTCCGCGCTGCTTCCTCAAGTGCAGCCCTGTCAATATCACCAAGTTCACTTTGCGTGGGTCGAAGCAGTCTTTCAAATGTATACCCAACATTCTCTGTAATCCTGGATTGGCACTCACAAAACAACTTATGGGTATCAAGCTGCTGATGAATCTCTAGGCCAGCCTTAAAACCAATCGCTTTATAATCCATAGACAACGACACGATACCAAACCAATATTTATTATGGTTCCTACTTAGCCAACGACGGAGAGTTCTTTTTCGATGTTCTTTCCTTTGAATCGATCAAGGCTAAGACTTTCAAGGACCTCAGAAGTCTTTTGTTCAGCGATCAACTCGGTAAGGAGGAATGATACCATCGGTGATATCATAAATCCATGACCACTAAATCCATTACATTGAATAAATCCTTTTACCTCTTTTACCTCACCAAGGATAGGCCTCGCGTCAGGAGTCACATCGTAAAACCCGGTCCAATGCCGCAGCACATTCACATGTTTTAACACCGGAGCATACCTCGTCAATGTTTGTGCCATATGGGAAAGAAACGCAAATGTTGGCATCATCCTATACCCTCCTTTTTCCTCAGGGATGGGAATGCCACCAACGATCTGTCCTTCTTTTTGCTGACTAAAATAAATCCCGTCTTTGAAGGAAATCACCATGGCTTCAAATAACGGTAGCAGCCGCTCTGTTGCCATTATCTCCTTACGGAGCGGGGTAAGAGGTAACTTCACCTTTACCATCTCTGCTATTGTTTTTGAATCAATCCCTGCAGCGTTTACGACCACGTCTGTCTGTATAGTCCCCTTATCAGTCACCACTGCACGAATTGCTTTCTTCGCTGTTTTTACATTAGTAACTATAGTATGGGTGTTGATTTCAGCACCATGTTTTCGTGCTGCATCCGCATACGCAAATGTGGTTTTAAAAGGGTTCGCATGACCATCGGTCGGACAGAACGTCGCACCAATCGCCCTCATTCCCTTGACATCAAGGATAGGGACAACACCGGTTATTTCCTCTGGTTTCAAGATTTCGACTTTTAAACCTAGGGATCGTTGCATCGCAACATTCTTTTCTGCTTGTTTCATCTCTTTTTCATCATGAACCGCAATCAGATACCCGCCTTGACGGAACTCAATATCCTGACCAAGCTCAGAACTTAACCGTTCAAAAATCTTGACACTTTGAATCGCAAGTTGCGCGTTCTCCCGTGTGGACCACTGCTGTCGAATCCCAGCACCACACGCGCCAGTCGCACCAGCTGAAAGATATTTTTTCTCAACAACGACGACATCCAACCCTTTTTTTGCGAGACGGTACGCAAGAGAACAACCGTTCACTCCACCGCCAATGA
>CAYGVY010000142.1:0-3919 GCA_964353435.1 uncultured Thermoplasmatales archaeon
TCTGATGTTTTTCTGCCGATAATTCCAATTATTGACTGTAAAAATTGCCGAGTGATATCAGCAGTATCCAACATAGTGTCCCATCTTTTCTCTACATCGATAAACAACTCGAGTAGTGTTCCATCTCCATATTACATAATGCCATTGTTCTTTAAATGTCTTACTTTCGTAAAACATTGTGGTTGGCGCCTGCTCTCTTTTGGGGATGATGATGATAATTATGCAGAGAGTACATCTGAGCGTTTGTGATGTACTAAAGATTTCTCATCTTTGTTTCATAAAAGGAAAATTCATTGGACTGGAATCCGTTTGTGATGACGAAGAAAAAATCACTAATTATTTATACTCTATAATAGTTAGTTGGGGTGGATGGTAAAAACAATACTGGTTGTTGACGATTTTCAGGATATTATTATTTCAGTCAAATGCGTGTTAGAAGATGCGACTAAGGAATATCAAGTCATCGGAGTAGACAGCGGGGAAAAATGTCTCCAGGTACTAGACGGAGACCATCTCCCTGATTTGATCTTGTTGGATATCATGATGCCGGGGATGAGCGGGTGGGATGTTGCAGCTCGCATTAAAGAAAACGATAGATGGAGTGCAGTCCCGATTGTTTTTTTGACCGCACTTGGCGATGACATGAGTGCTGGGCTGGGGCTCCTTGCTTCAGAGGATTACATCGTCAAACCCTTCGATATCGTGAAATTAAAAGAATGCGTAAAACGAATTCTTGCTGCTCGATCAGTGTAGTTTTTCTGCATTCCATTTTAGAAAATTATTTTAGCCGGGGTAAGATTTGGTCTCTCTTCGTCAATGTTTCACTATCGGAAATCCAGTGAAACAAGACTCTTTCGATGATATAAAAGTTAAGGGTTGCGTATTTTATGAGAATTAAGCTGACCATGTCGTTCTCTCATTTTTTGTGTTGGACTAACTATATTTATATAGAAGATATTACTATGTATATAATTATACAATGATATTATAAGATCATTGCATATGTTCCTGGGATTCTCTTTAACATCTCATCAAGGCAGAGAGGTTGTTATTCCAACCTTTCTTCTTTGGAATCGAAAAGAAATGTTAGGTACATTGTTGCGGAAATACAAAAACATAGGGGCGGATACCATATGAACCACAAAAGTCTTGCGAATAAAAAAATATGTGCCTTTCTCGTGTTTTTCACGATGGGCATTGTTACGGTTTTTGGAGGATTTTCGACTGCACAAGAAACAATAAACCATTCTTTGGATTCCATCGTTTCAGCTGTTGTCCTCTCTCAACCAAGCACCCTTGGTGACATCATTCAACATCGGATTACCATCCTTGATGTAGACCGGTCCAGAACCTCCGCAGTTGTCCTTGTATCCTTAGATGAATTCACCTGGCTTTCCGCCATGAACCTTACTCCCAAGATTGTGCCTTATGAGCTTGCGGAGAAGCAGGGTTGGAAATACAGTCCTGCTGCAGAAAGTGATTTTCATACATATGCTCAGATGACGACCGAACTAAAAAACATCGCGAACACGTACCCAGCTATCACCCGCTTATATGATTTAGGGCACAGTGTGCAAGGAAGGATTCTCTGGGGTTTGAAGGTCACAGATAACCCTGATACTGAGGAAAACGAACCAGAGGTCCGCATCTGCGGCCTTCACCATGGCAACGAATACATGTCTGCAGAGTTACCACTCAATCTTGCTTTCCTTCTCAGCCAAAACTACGGCGTCAACACCTCGATCACTGATCTTGTAGACAACCGAGAGATTTGGATTATCCCCATGGTGAACCCCGATGGCAGAGAAGCAGGAACTCGCTATAATGCACATGGCATCGACCTCAACAGGAATTATGGATACATGCCGGAAAACTCAAATCCCTATTCTGAACCAGAGACGCGGGCGATACGAGACAATGCGTTACAAAACAACTATGTCCTCTCATTATCCTTCCATTGTTCCGGGGATATTGTCAACTACATCTGGAACTATAAACACGAACGGACCCCTGATAATGACGTTGTTGAAAATCTCTCTGAACAGTATGGCTCTCATAATGGGTATTGGGTCACCGAAGGGTACGATTGGTATCAAACCCTCGGCGATTGTAATGATTTTAGCTACGGATGTCGTGGCGATATCGACTGGACCATTGAGGTTCAGACATCTAATATCCCCCAGGCATGGAACCTGAACTGTGATGCGATGCTGGAGATAATTCATGCAGCAAACATGGGACTCACCGGTGTCGTGACGAATGCAAACAACGGACAACCACTTGCTGCGACAGTCTGGGTGGATGAGGCGCCCTGGCCTTGTTTCGCAGATCCACTGGTTGGAGATTACCATCGCATCCTCTTACCAGGGATCTACACGGTCCACTATCGCGCTAACGGGTTTGAAGAAAAAACATTTTCCGTTCAAGTAAATTCAGGAGACCCAACAGTACTGAATGTTGCACTAAACCCTAGTAACCAATTCTATGCCTATCAAGTCACCACATGTGCGTTCTATGCTCCGTCAGATAACTATCAAAACAACCCGACCGAAGGCATTTCCCTGCTTGGACCCTCTGATGGAGTGTGCGCTTCTCTTGGTGTTGGCGGATCAATTATCGTAGATATGGCAAACATTATTTCTGACCTCCCCGATGCATCTGATCTTAAGGTATTTGAAGGGGATGCTACCACCGATGGATACTCTGTGTATGTCTCCACAAATTGGAATGGTCCTTGGACGAATGTAGGAACGGGAATGGGAACTGCGGAGTTTGACCTCGCTGATGCTTCGGTCAAATCAGCCCGATATGTGAAAATCGTTGATGATGGAACGGGGAGTGCTAGTGAGATGAACCCTGGTGTTGACATTGATGCTCTGCAGAATCTTGCGGCTGTAAGTGCAAACCAACCACCAAATACGCCACGATTCCCTGAACCATCAAATCAATCAACGAATGGCTCTACCAATGCGGATTTGAGTTGGACTGGTGGCGATCCAGATAATGATCCGGTCACCTACGATATCTACTTTGGTACAGTAAGCCCGCCAGTAAAAGTTATCAGTAATCAATCCATTGAAAGCTACGATCCTGGGCAGTTGATAAACCTCACCACTTACTATTGGAAGATTGTTGCATGGGATGAACATGGCTTGTCAACAGCTGGCCCAATCTGGAGCTTCATCACATCGTCGAACTATGCACCAAATAAACCAACAATTACAGGTCCCCTAAGTGGAAAATTAGGAAGACAATATGATTATAAATTTGTTGCAAGTGATCCCAACGGTGACCAAGTATTTTACTACATTGATTGGGGAGATGGAATAAACAGCGGCTGGGTTGGTCCGTATGCTTCTAGCCAAGAGCAGACAGTTTCTCACACCTGGGAAAACAAAAGTACATACCTCATTAAAGCAAAAACAAAAGATGTTTCTGGTGCAGAAAGTGACTGGACGACACTGAGTGTGACCATGCCTCAAAGCACTGCATTAACTACCTTGTTCCACCATAGGTGGTTCGAACAATTCCTCTGCACATTCCCTATCCTTAAACACTTACTGAACCAGTAACCATTCGCACTACTTCATCAACAAATAAATCCGTAAAATCCACATACGAACGAACTCATAAAAGTAGTAGGGGCCATGGATCCTTCGTTTCCATACCTACTTTTTACCCACAGAATAATTCACTGTTACTCAAAAAGATACTCCAAAATACATAGGTCCTATAGACATGTATAATTGACCACTATAAAGTTACCACAAATACAGCCTTCTTTAATACCAGTGAACTTTTTCAAATTATTATAAAGTCCTTAAATATAACGCGTAGTTAAAAAACCGAAAATACCCAGACTTTTTTATTGTTAACTGCAGCTGGGAATACTGCGTGGTCTGAAGCATTAGCGTAAGAC
>CAYGVY010000143.1:0-3882 GCA_964353435.1 uncultured Thermoplasmatales archaeon
TCATCCCCCAGGCTGCAGCTCCAAAGGGAAGACCTTGTATCTTAATAAAATCAGGTCGTTGTTGCTTGATCACATCAACAATCTTGTTTGCGTATTCAACGGAAAACAAGGGATTATCCGCGGTGATTCCTAGCGCATAATCTAGTTTGTGATGAAGGGCGGCATCATGTAGTCTTTTCAGGACGTCATCAGGGTCGCCTAGGAAATATGAGACGTGGGTTTTTTCCGCTATCTCGATGAGCGGTTTATCTTGCGGATTTGCTGAGGTGCAAATAACGATATCTTTATCAGGGATGCTGTGAATTTCCTGTGCACGTTCCACGATACGTTGGATTACAGGTTTCCCTTTCAGATCCTTCATGATTTTCAGCGGGAGTCGCGATGATTTTAATCGTGCGGTGATCAAAAAACCTATTCTCATGGAGCTTCCGTCCTCATTGATGTTATTTCTTTACATTCGTGAATTGTTCAAGATTCAAGGTCTTAAATTTATATTCGATTTTGCTAAAGTCAATCACATCGTCTTTTTTAATATCAACGTTTGCTTTGGAGCCAAGCAGTTGAAGGAATTGTTTCTGTTGGATTGTGCTTTCCTCTGGTGCTCTTTTGAACCAGAGGTTTGCGAGTGAAAGTTTTTCCCCTTTTTTGATGTCTCGTCTGGCGACGATTGCTTTTTTCATAGGTCCGATGTTTCCATATGCTTTCTCTGGTTCGCTCAGGGTTATTTGTCCGCTGCCATGGATCTGGAGTGCGGTTTTCATGAGGTCCCGGATGCAGCTCATTTGTTTTTTCCCGATCGCAGCATGGTAATCGATGCGTTCTTTCCCTGGGTCAGGTGTATAATGTTTTTCAAGAACAGGGAAACCCATCAAGGCTGCAGCGATACTAATCACTGCGTTGTTCGGGTCGTCAAACCCGGTGTGGTCTGCGTATCCGACTGGGAGGCGAAACAAATCGTATATCGCATGCATTTTCGCAAGGTTGATATCTGTGTAGTCCGTTGGATAACTCTGGAACCCGTACATGAGAAGTATGTCTTGTTTTCCATGATGTCGGAGAAAATCGACTGCATAGGAGATGTCACTAATAGATGAGCCGCCAATCCCAAGGATGATCTGACCGTCAAACTTCGCTGCTTCCGCAAGCATGAAATAATCGTTAATGCTCGTCGCATGGAGTTCAAGATAAGATATCTTTTTTTTCTTCGAGACTATGTAATGAATGCTTTCTACATCATCACATAATGCAACAATATCAAGCTTTTTTTTCGTCGCAAAGGAGAAAATCTCGTTCCATTGGTTCTCTGTAAACATCCATTGTCTCATTTTCTGGTATAGTGGATGTGATTTTTTCATGTAACTATCAAGGTTTAACAACAGATGGAATTTAACTGCGTTGAGTTTCAAGGAGGCGATTTCATCGATTATCTTATAGAGGTATTTGATGTCTCCTTCATGATTGTACGCGGTTTCTGCGATGATATAAGGAGTAATATTCTGGTTTTTTGTCATTGTTTTTCTTCTCCCTTGGACAGATTAGAAGATGTTCTTTTCTGCATCTCTTGTGATGGCAAATCAGAAATTCCCTAAAAACCTTTTGCCTTTGAGGTTTTATGAGAGGATGTTAATGTCGGTGAAGAAATTTCTAAAGTGTTTTTCAGGTTCCGGGGTGAAGAAAAGATCTGCGACTGCTTTGGTTTCGACAACAGCGTCTTGATAGTGTGAAAGGATGGTGCGAACTGATTCGACAAACTGGGGTGGGGTCGCAACGATGTACGGTGTTGTGGTACCCTGAATCATGTGGGAGATGTCGACAAAGATATTTGGTGTTCCGAATGCCATCGCCTCCAATCCGCTGGTGGAATAAACAGTCGAGTGAATATCAGCAATAGTGAAGAGCCTGAAGGTATCTTCGTACTTATTGATTAAGATAATATGTTTATTCTTTCGTAGGTCAGCGTAATCGTTTTTATCATACGGATGTGGTTTGAAAAGAATTCCGATATTCATATGTGTTTGTTCGAGTTGATCTGCGACCTTTATCACAAAGTCTTTTATTTCTGCTGCGACGATCCACTGAGAGGTGACTAACACATTATGAGGAAATGCTGAAAATGATTGTTTCATCGCAGGATTTGACCTTCGCTCTTGCAGAGTCTTATGCAGGTAGGGATATCCAGTAGACATAACCTTGTCTACATCGAAGAGGTTACCGTTTCGTACCATTTCTGCGTAGATTTCACCGTGCGCGAGGAGATATTCAGGAATACAATCTTTGTTTGTTGTAGGGGTTGCTCGTCGGTACGCGGGGAGGTACGCGGTGATGAGACCATGTTGCAGTTCAATCGGGGGAATTCCAAGTTCCCTGCATGCTTGGGAAAGCGCCATGGGGAACCTGCCGTATCCGCATCGGATGAGCACTGCTTTTGGTTTTATCTTTTTAAGGATGTTGTAGAGGAAGTGTTTGATGTGGATGAAGACAGTAATGAAGTCATAGATGTCGTTGGTGAGTTTGTCTTTGTCAACAGAAGCAGTGGCGCTGATGTATTCGATGATATCCTGGAGGACATCTTCCGATTCTAGTGTAATGTTTTTGCGACCAGTGAGTCTACTGAATAGCAGGTTCCAGAAGGTTTTCGTGGAGAGCGGAATATGCATGGGGACATGGTGTTGTGAGAATACTGGATGGTCGTATTTTCTTCGGTACCCGCTGGTTTCTGGCCATTCGAAAACCGCGAGGCGGTCTCCGAGGATCTCGTAGAGCGGGTCCAAGTAGATATCGTAATAGGTGTTGTTATAGAGTTTTCTGCTTTCGCCGCTGGAAAAACCACAGATCGTTATATTTTTTGGAAGACGTAGAGGAACAAAACTTTCTTTGAAAAGAGAAATAACGGATTTGATGCTTGTTTTGCTCAGTTTTTTCTTTATGGTTTGTTCGCCGAGTTTCTGGAAATTTGAATACAGGAACACTCGCAGGAGGTTCCAAATTCGTGTCCCATCAGAAAGACGTAGTGAGTCGGTTTTATATTTTTTTTCTATGGTTTCGATGAGTTGGTACGCAGTCAGGTTGTTGATTTTTCCGGAGACACGGAGGTCATATTCGTTGTAGAATGCCATGATTTGAGAGGCGAGTTGTTCTGGTGTATTTTTTTCCATAGACAACGTCACTTTTCTTGTTTACAGGGTAGTGTGATTAATATTAAATACGTTCTGCCGTTTTCCGGAAGGGATGGTAGAGGATTACCCAAAGGTTTCATTTTTGATACCAGTCTTAAACGAAAAAAAAACCCTGGCGCAATCGTTAGACTCATTGCTTGCGGTGGAGTACCCAGCAGAGAAGATGGAGATCTTACTTGCAATCGGGAGTTGCACCGACAACACACGAATGATCGCTGAAGAGTATACAAAAAAATATTCGAATATACGTATCCTTGAGAATCCGACAGGCAATACCTCGATCGGTCGGAACATATGTATTAAACACGCAACCGGTGAGATGCTGATGAATTACTCTGGCCATGTGGTTACTGAAAAAAACCTCCTCAAGGAGCTTGCGTTGAGGCTGCAGAGCCTGCCGGCTGATGTTGTCGCGGTTGGTTGTTCGAATCTTTCACCAGGGAAACAGAATTTTGTTGGGGAGGTGTCTGGTGCTGCGTTTTTGAGTTTTATGGGCGGTCGGAGTTTCTTTTCTCAGAACGCAGTGTTTCCAGAAGAAAAGTACACAGATCATTTGTCGTTTTCGTGTTATCGAAAAGAGGCTGTGGAAAAAGTTGGTGGTTTTGATCCTGTTTTTTGGTGTGGTCAGGATTATGAGCTTGATATCAGGCTTCGGAATGCAGGGTATAAGATTTTGTATACACCGAAAACGAAAGTGTATCATTTT
>CAYGVY010000144.1:0-3870 GCA_964353435.1 uncultured Thermoplasmatales archaeon
GAGAAACATTTGGGTTGATCGGTGAAACGGGTTGTGGTAAAAGCGTTACCGCACTTTCAGTCATGGGACTCATCCCTCAACCCCCTGGAAAAATAATGAAAGGAAGCATCCTTTTCAAAGGAGAAGATCTTTTAAAAAAAACAGAGAAAGAAATGCAGAAAATACGCGGTAACAAAATCTCTATGATTTTTCAAGAGCCGATGACTGCATTAAATCCAGTGTACAGTGTGGGATACCAAATCGCAGAAGTTATTTTGTTACATAAGTCGTTTCCAGAACAAGACCAGAAAATCCCCTTGTACAATTACTGGAAAAAACGGAAAATAAAAAAGATAATACAAAAAAAAGCGTTTGAAAAAGCAATCAATACACTTGATCTCGTGAAAATCTCTGATCCGAAAAAGGTTGCAAAACAATATCCACATGAACTCAGCGGAGGGATGCGACAGCGAGTGATAATCGCGATGATGCTAGCATGCAACCCTGATTTATTGATCGCGGATGAACCAACAACTGCGCTGGATGTAACAGTCCAAGCACAGATTCTTGACCTAATGAAAGAGTTACAACAACGTGTGGGAACCGCAATTTGGCTGATCACCCACAATCTTGGTATCATCGCAGAGATGTGTGATCGTGTCGGTGTGATGTACGCCGGGTATATCGTCGAGATAGGAACAACAGAGAAAATCTTTGATAACCCTGACCATCCATATACAAGAGGCTTGATGCGGGCGATTCCGAAAATTACTGAAGAGCAAAAACAATTAGATATTATCCCAGGGACCGTCCCGAATCTTATTGAGCCACCACCTGGTTGTCGATTCCACCCGCGATGTAAATATCGTACCAATATTTGTAAAGAATGCGATCCACCACTCAGAGAGGTAGAAAAAGACCACCAAGTTGCATGTCATCACTACGAAACCGTGAAATATTCGGTTACCTCGAGGGAAGAAGATGGAAGAGACTATTGTAAACGCGACTAATCTTAAAAAATACTTTCCGATCAAGGAAGGATTATTCTCATCTACAAAAGAGAACATCAAAGCAGTTGACAATGTAGATATCGAGATACGAAAAGGGGAAACATTCGGTCTTGTGGGTGAATCCGGATGTGGAAAAACAACACTTGGTCGCATCCTCATTCATCTAATACCACCCACTGCCGGTACCTTAGTGTTTATGGGATCTGATCTGATGGCGATCACCAAATCAGAACTTCGAAAGTTACGACCTCATATGCAAATTGTTTTTCAGGATCCCTCCTCTTCGTTAAATCCTCGGATGACCGTGAAAAAAATTATCGGGGAGCCATTGAAAATTAACAAGAGATTCAAAGGGGAAGCATTGAATACAAAAGTGCTTGAATTATTAAAAACGGTTGGGCTTGATGAACAACATATGTATCGATATCCGCATGAGTTCAGTGGCGGGCAGAAACAACGCATTGGTGTCGCACGAGCGCTTGCGTTAAACCCTGATTTCATCGTACTTGATGAACCGACTTCGTCGCTCGATGTCTCAGTGCAAGCCCAAATCCTAAACCTGTTTAAAGACCTCCAAGAAAAGTTTGGGCTCACCTATTTGTTTATCACCCACGATTTAAGCGTCATAAAATATATTAGTGACCGTGTCGCGGTAATGTATGCAGGGAAAATCGTGGAATGCGCTCCAACAACGGATCTCTTCTGGGAGCAGTTACATCCCTATACAAAAGCATTACTTTCTGCCATCCCGGTCCCAGACCCACGGATCAAAATAAAACATATTCACTTGAAAGGGGAAGTCCCCAGTCTCATCACCCCGCCATCAGGATGTCGATTCCACCCCCGATGCTCCCAAGCCATGCCCATTTGTTCAGAAATTGAACCTGTCCTCAAAGAGTTTCATAAAGATCATATTGTTGCTTGTCATCTGTATTGAACGTTCCCTATACGGTTTTATACCATGGAATCATTTGTGGGATTGGTGTGAATGGCATCGAGAAAGAATCGGCTGGATGTTCACGTAGAAAAAACAGAAAACCTGGTAAATTATCTGTTAAGAAAGAAAAGAGAAAATATCCAGAAAAGTTTAGTAAGACCCCTCTACCAGGAAGCATTGAAAAGCTTCTTTCTCGTGGTTGTCCTCCTTATCGATACTTTTATTCCCCTTGAGGTATTTAGAAATCTCTCGTCTCCCTTCAACATCGCATTGTGTCTCGTCGTCCTTGGTGTCTTTTTATATGTGGAAATCCGTATCTATAATTCATTCTGGGGAAAAAAAGGGCGCTGGTCTTTAGACAAATACAAGAAATCTTCTGGAAAAACAGTTGAAGAAAAAAAAGATGTGGTCTAGTTATTTCTTTTCTCGAACCCAATTGTAGTGTCGCATTTTGCTGGTTTCCCCAAACCCACAGAACGCGCACCGTCTCTTCTGTGCATGGAAGGAATGTCTGCCGCATCGTCGACATGCAATGTGGGTGGTTTTATTCCCAGCTCTGCACGTTGTTCCTTTCGTCATAGTAATTACCCCCTATTCTAAGGTGATATATAAATGATATTGTCCCCTCGGACGATGAGCTTATCATGTTTTCCTTTTTTCGTGGAGTGAACAAGCTCATCTGCGTTTTTCAGGACAAGGTTCATATGGGGAACATCATAGCCATCGAGGACGCCTTGGTATTCAACACCGCCTCGAAGTTCGACAATGACTCGGCCGTTAAGGCTGGCATGTAGAAGTTTTAATGGTTTTTCCATGGTTGTTACCTTAGGAGAAACGAAATAGAGATATCATTTATAAGAGTTTGGGCCCGTGTTCTCCAGGATAACTATTAAAATGTTGTACAGAATGTCTTTTGTATGGCCGTGAGAATAAAGAACCGACATCGTCTGAAAGAACGGGAAGTAAAGGAGCTGGTGAATGATTTAAAAACCAGGTTTCATGGAGATTTTTTTGATGCCAAAGCCATTGTCGATGTCGGAACACTTGAGGAGTTTACGGTCGTGCTCGTGGATGATAGTATTGATTTTATGATGCATAATAACAAGCTTGTGTTCACGCTGCAAGGCTTGAATAAGTATCAGCCGAAAACCAATTTCGTGGTCGTTGATATGGGCGCGGTGGTTTTTATCACAAAAGGAGCTGATGTGATGGCACCAGGCATCACCGATGCAGATCCGATGATTCAGAAAGATGATCTTGTCTGGATCTGTGATGAGAAACATCGGAAGCCACTGGCGGTTGGGGTTGCGATGATGACCGGTGAGGAAATGAAAACGAAAAAACCAGGAAAAGCTGTAAAAACACTCCATTATGTTGGTGACCGGTTGTGGATGCTTACCCATTAATGAAACAACAGCTTATTTTTGTAACAGCTCTGAGATGATAGCAGGGAGTTTCTGCAGGTTTTTTGAGAACCTATGGTCATCGTTGTATAACTGTATCGTTGCTTGTTGTGCCTTTGCGAAGCATACGACCCAGTCATCAGGTACCACGTCGTCATGGGTTCCTCGCAGGATGGTAATAGATGCAGGGATTTTCTGTTCAAACAATCGTAGATCCATCATTTCCTCAAGTATCCTATAAGGCATCCCCGGGACGGTATGGAGATCGGTCCGCGGTGGGATAATCGCAGGGTTGAGAAGGATGAGTTGTGTGACGTTAGGATGGCTAAGAGCGGTGGCAGCCGCGAGAAAACCTCCGAGAGATGAACCGATCAACACCACCTGTTGATCTTTTTTTATGATATCAGAAATACGGCTCAGACATTCGGAAATAACAAGATCCTCAGGAGCACCATCTCGGTAAGTGATTGGTATGGCGTGTAACGTCTCTTTTAATAATGTTCCTTTTTCACTGAAAGGACTGGATTGATAGCCGTGGAGG
>CAYGVY010000145.1:0-3863 GCA_964353435.1 uncultured Thermoplasmatales archaeon
TCCATAGAACAATACGACTGGCTATCACAAGAGGTGAATTATGAACCAAGGCCGATTGAACGATTTTGGAAAGCTATTAAGGTAGTATGTTGGTGTTAGAAGAATTTCCAGACATATCTGATTTGTTCTTCGATCAACACGTCTTGTTCGTAGACTTTGACGTCAATGGTTTTTCTGCCAATGGATATCGTATCCCATCTCCATTGATAGGGTGGGGTAGTGAGGGTTGCTAGAGGTTCCTGATTGATAGAAAGTTCAATTCTGCTGATATTATACCTGGTGTCTGCTGCTATTTCAATGTCTATACTTCCAAAGACGATGGTGTTCTTGAAAAGTGTTGGAAACCGTGTTGTATTCTGAATGGAGAGATGCCCCGCTGCTGGTTTTGTCATTATAGTTTTATGAAGCGGGGTGATCATAACTGCTGCGGAGACAATCGTATAGTAATTTGGTTCAAATTCTTCGATCCACCATGGGCCATCTGCGGAGAATGGGTTGATAGTGTTTATATGATATTGATCGTGGGATACGATTGCGACATTGTTATGGAGGAGCGGGTCATTCGTTGGGTTTTCTCTGTCATAATAGGGGTCGCTGAGGAGGATTTGATGTGCTGTTTTGTTTATGCCTGCAACGGTGACCCAATGCCCATAGATAATTTGACTTTGATGATCATAGATAAAGATTAAGAGCACCGCAAAGGAGCCTGATTCGATTTGTGCAGCAAAAGATTCAAATTCGAGATCTCTTGAGATAAGTTTTGCTGTGTATACTGATGGTGTCATGCTGATATTTTGCTCTCCGCCCAGGGACGTCTGTTTTACTTCAACCTTTAAATTGGAATCTAATCCAATGTTTTTTAGCCATTTATTACACCCGTTGAACATATCGACTGCTGAGGTACCGAATTTTGTTCGTTTCGTGCGGCATCCGTTGGTGTCTAGTTCCCATGCGAGTTTTTCAACGAGTTCATTACCGAATATATTGTTTGGTTGATCCCATGGTGTTGCGAGGTCGTTTACGTTGTTGTAGTTATGGTCATCTGTATTTGGTCCTGGGTCTGGGGTGCTTGGTGGTTGAAAATCGGAGACAAGCGGAAAATTATCTTGGTCGTCTCCCGATGTTCCCTGGTTTGAGTAGATAGAGTCGAGATACCAGAGCATGTTTGCAAGGGCAGTTGGGCCACAGAATGACCATGAATCATACACTGGGTCTACCCAGCCTACTTGTTTCTGGTCAATATCTGGCATACCGCTTGGTGCATAATTTGAACAGGCTGGATACATAAAGAGCGTGGTTGTGTTTGTAGTGCGAGGTGTGGCATTAATGGTGCTACATGATGGAACGAGGAGGAATAGCAGTATGAGTATTGAAATTATTTTCTTCATATGTTTCCCCTAAAGATATGAGTGTTGTTTGAAATGTAAAGGTTCTTGGAAGAATATTGGACGAAATCATAAAAAGTACATCATAATATAGTGAGAGAGGAGAAATTTCTGAACGAAATAGGGGCGTAACTCTTATTTCGCCTCGGAATACACTCTTTACCAACCGGATAAATCGAAAAAACCAACAGTAGAATGATTACAACCGACCCAAGGAGTAATCCGTTCTTCTTCATGGTATCCTCATATTTCCAGATAGATACTATATATTATCGCTGGTATTTATACTCTCAATAGGATGATGAAATGGTTTGTTTTTCTTCTGGTGATCAAAATATTTTACATACCTTCAGTTCATCATGTACAGCATTATCATTTTGATATGCAACAACTTTTATCATATGAAAGCCGAAGGACCGCTTGCTCCAATGCCAGCTATACGGCGCCGTCGTATCAACACCCTGCAGTTCACCATCAATGTAGAATTCCACCTGGTCGACACTAGATTTATTCACATCTTGCACAGGTGCTTCAATATCAATCGTACCGAAAATTAGCGGGAAAAAGAAAGACATTACTTTCACGTTCGCAAAATAGAGCCCATTCTCAGGTTTTATGATCGTCACTTGAAATAAAGGTTCCTCTGTAATTAAAAGAGTGAGAATCTCTGCACTCGCCAACGATTCAAGAGTAAAAGTATCAGAATTTTCTTTCAGAGGCTCACCCGTCTCCGTATACCAGTACGCAGGAAACGGTAGAATCAAGGTAATATTGTTCACCTCATGATCATAGACGTTCTCGACCACACACGAGATGATATCCTGCTGAGAACTACAAGTTGCTTGTACATACTCCCATCGAGTAAGACCTACGGGGGAATACGCGGTGTTCCATTGATCGTACCGATGGAACAACCAATCACCGCCACCTACGCCAACATCAAATGCAAACATGTTCCACTCATCTGATCCACAGAGCATCATCCCATCCACAATCGAGGGAGGTGCGGTCACACTGGCGCCAATGGGATACCGCCATAGAATCGCTCCGGTGCTCTCGTTTAATGCATAAAAGGCACCTTCAGGGCCATCCCGTGTCCCAATAAAGATCAGCCCACCGCTCAACGTTGGTGAACTAATATCGCATGTGCCACCAACTTTTATTTCCCAGAGAAGATGACCGGTACTAGCAGTCAGCGCGTACACATATCCTAGGGTATCTGCAATAAACACCCGCCCGTTGTGATACGCGTTAAAGGACAACGATCCTGCGTGGAGGTGATAACTCCATAGCAATCGTCCATCACTTTCGTTGTACGCATTCATCGTGTTGTCATAATAGATTGCCAAAAAAATACGTCCCTGACCATCTGCGGTGATGGAATTATCCCATGGACCCGCAGATAAGGAAACATTCCATATTTCATGGCCATTACTGGCGTTTATTTTATACAATCTACCGACGTTATAATCGTTCCAGAAAGCACCGTAGACAGCGTTATCCTTCAGCATCGGTTTATTCGGACAAACACTGAATCCTGTCAGATAGATCCAGTTGATACTGCCATCAACCTTATTTAAAGCATACATTTTTGTCTCATAAAAACCAGAACAAAAATATATCTTATTTTCATCATATTGGACTGACTCTGCAATACCACCGTAAATAGGAGTTTTCCAAATTTGTTCTCCGGTTAACCTGTCAAATGCATACATGTATTCATTATCTGGATCAAGACCGTGGGAACAACTCCCTATATACACAACATCATCATCTATTAAAGGACCGACATATCCAGGTCCCGTGTAATTACTCCAGATAATTTCCCCATTAGTTGTGTCAACTGCAAAGATTTTATCGTAACCATCTCCATGAGTACTACAGGAACCAATATACGCTATGTCGTTGGCATAGGTCACCGCAGATTCCTCATAGTTTGTGCCAGTCGTATTTGCTTTCCAGAGCAGTTCATGACCATACGCGACACCAGAGGTGTTCAGAGTAATCATTACCTCAGATTTGAAATTAAAGATCATGAGAGATTGCGGTACTGTTTGTACACGCGCAGAGTCAATGAACACCGCTTCAGCACCAAGAGAAAAAACTCCAATGACTACTATAACGATACTAATCAATTTCTTATACATGACAGACTCCCTTAACCAGCAACAATATTCGATCCAATGAGATATTATACCTATAGAGCCTATATAAATATTATTCACTGAAAAAATAAAACATATACATAGAAAAGAAAACTCGTATCTCTCTAAAAAAACAATTCTAATCCTGTCATGAACAATAGGAGGAATAAATCATTGGAATGAATTCGATGATATGTAGCAATCCCGGGCAATGCAAAGATTATTAATATCCTTTTCTTTATAAATTTACGTAATGAAAACACTGGCTGCTCTCTTCCTAGTTCTTCTCCTCCTTCTTTCTCCCGTACCCGCGCAGAGCAACACACAAGATGAT
>CAYGVY010000146.1:0-3843 GCA_964353435.1 uncultured Thermoplasmatales archaeon
CCCTAATTATCGGATGCGGGTAACGGGATTCGAACCCGTGTGACTAGCTTGGGAAGCTAATATCATAACCACTAGATCATACCCGCGTGTCTTCTTGTAACGTTTCTTGTTGTCTTTATTTTCAGATAACAAACCCCTTCATATTCCTTTTGCTTGAAAAGAGAGTTCCTTAAGGAGTAATCACCTTATCAGATTTCATTAAAATCGATACGATTTCCTGCATTTCGACGATTCGACCGACGACAATCTTCTTTTCGATTTCATAAAACCCGATACAGGTTTGGCATGCAACAAGGTCAACCCCTGCCTTGGAAAGTCCAGATAAGGAATCTAACACCGATGATTTGTCAGTAAGCAGGTACACCGCTGAGTTGTAAAAAATAATAGTATCTGGTTTTTTGTCGGAAGCCCAGAGCTTTCGTAGAAACGATCCTGTCATTGTTTTTCCTAATTCATCACTGCCTCTTCCAAGTGCTTCGCTGTGCAAAATAATAGTTGTTTTCATCATGTTTACACCTCAAGGTCAACCAGTAAAACAAATTATGTACTAAAAACTTATGCGTTCCACAAACTATTAGTTCTCAATCCTGATACCGAGCACGTAGACGATGGAAAAAACAAGAACTCTTGGGGTTGGAATCCTTGCATTCTTTTATATTTTTTCTTTTTTTTTCTCAAGTGTAACCTGTGAGGAAATTACCAAACCAACTCTCTATGTAGGAGGGAGTGGACCAGGAAATTATACGCTCATTCAGGCTGCTCTTGACAATGTTACCGCGGGTGGTACCGTCTATGTTTTTCCGGGCACGTATCACGAACGCATTGTGATAAACAAACCAATTCATCTCATTGGAGACGAAAAAACCAGTACAATTATTGATGGTGGAAACGTAGAGTATGTCGTGATCCTAGAAGCAGACAATAGTGCTCTATCTGGTTTTACTATCACCCACAGCGGGAGGACATTCCCCGAAGCAGGTGTGTACGTCAAATCGGATGGTAACAGCATCTCGGGAAACCTCCTGACTGATAACTTTTACGGCATGCGCCTTGAATCAACAAAAAATAATATGATTACTTCAAATGTGATTATCTATAACCTGCGCTGTGGTATATATTTTAGTAGGGCATCAGACAATATTCTTACGGGCAACATTGTGAGTAACCACTCGTTCAACGGGTTTGGGCTCTATGAATTTTCAAATAATAACACACTCCTGGAGAATATCTTGTCACAGAATAATTTTTCCGGGATTAATATCCGTGATTCCATGGATAATCACGTGGTCAATAATCGCATCCTTGGAAACCGTATCGGTCTGCATGTCCCCTCGCCTGAGTACAACACAGTTGTTCATGGGAATGTTTTTTCTCAAAATAGTATCGATCTTGAGGAGGAGCGAGACCCGCTTATAATGATCGGCTCAGGGTACGGTGTTTTTATCATCGTTGTATTCTTGGTTCTAAAAAAATGGAAAACCTAGCACAGACTTCTATGAGTTATTTTTGTTTTTTCCAGACAAGTACCGCAATAATGAGGACCATCAGAGCCGGTATCCACAGCAGGAGCATGTAGTAAAAAGCGTACGGAACATAGGAGTCGATAAGAAGGACATACCCTGGGTAAACGATAAGCAGGAGGCATCCAATTGACCCCAGAGTAAAAGAGAATTTTTTACCCTTCAGTATCTGGTAGCAACCCATAAAAAGAAGCGCACTTGCAATAAGTAGTACGAGTGCGATCGCTAGTGAGTTCAGTACGTATTTTATTGTGTAACTCCAGATGAACCCTTGATATGCCGTGTTCAGGATATTCAGCGCAATAAATAAGGAGAGACTGCCGATCGCAAGATACAATGAGTACACTAAGGTGTTTTTCTTTTGGATAAGAAACGGAATTTCTGTTTTACAATTCAAGCTTTTCGCCATCGTCTTCATCCACCATTATCTTGTTACGCCGTAAATACGATATCGTATGTGAGGATTTAAAGGCTGTATTGTGGTTTCTTCGAACTAGATTTTTCAAATCGGAAATAGTATCAACATCACTCCATGCAGGGAGGAGACTTAGGGAACGTCCAGCGTTTTTTACCTTCGCCATGGTTTCCTGAAAAACTGTTGAACTACTCCACGAAATCCCATCAAACACACAAGGGAAAAACGTATCGTCTCGAAACCCGATGAGATAGTATCCACCATCAGAGGATGGCCCAAGCACCATGTCGTGCGTCTGCAACTCTCTGATTGCAGTCCTGGGAAAATCTCCGGGGAGATCCGGGCTATCGCTCCCGATGAGAATCACTCGTCGAAACCCTTCTGCAAACGCATGAGAAAAACTGTTTTTCATCCGCTCCCCTATATCATTTCCTTCTTGGGGAGCATAGCGATATGATGACCCTAGCCACTCTCGAAATTTCTTCTGCGCGTTCAAGGGAGAAAAACAGATGCAGGGTTGTAGATCAAGTTTCTTTAGTGTTGATAATGTATCCAAAACAAAATTACGGTACAGTTCCACAACAATATCTTCATCAATATCAGCGGCGAGTCGCTGTTTCACCTCTCCTTTTTGTGGATATTTTACAAAATATAAAATGCAGGTATCTTGATTCTTCATTACTATCATCGTTCCTTTACAGGTAAATTGTCGAGGGATTCAGTAAAAAGCTGGAGCACATCAATAACCTCAACATCGGTTCGGAGTTTTTTCAGCTCTTCATAGCAGGTAAGACAGTTACAGGCGAGTGTTGGTGCAGCGTTTTTTACTTCAGCGAGATAGGCGATACGACGTTCAGTATTGTTTTGGTCACACCCATGATTCCACTGATAACAACACGATGACCCCTGCGCAGATGGAGCTTCTATAAGTTCACCGAACGAAGAGATCGTATCGCGTGCTGCAGAGCTTTGAGGCGAATCCTTTGAGAATCGACATGAATCATGTAACAATATTTTCCCTCGGATTTTTATGTTGGGAAACTTACCACTGTTTCGTTGGAGATATTGAACAACACTGATCACCTCAAATTTCTCATGATAGGTTGTTTTTATCTGAGCGACAGCCTCGTAGCATTCAGCGCATGCAGTGATCACTATCTTAGGGTCCACCGCTTTGATTTTCTCATGTAATAACTCAAGACAATGGTCAGCTTGATCAAACTCACCTTCTAACATATGTGGTGCGCCACAACAAGAAGTGACACCACCAAGAACGCTATAGGAACAACCCAGATGATCAAGTAATCGAAGCGTCTGTCGCACCGTCTTTCTTGAGTAAATATAGCAACCTGCATAGAAGAGCACTTCAGCCTTCTCTACCGATGTAGTCTCCATGAAGCATGCAAGATCCCGGGTTGTTATTTTTTTTAATACAACATACAGCTTCTGGATGATTCCTCTCATACCAGTAAGATCCGGTCCTTTGATGAAAAGATATCGTCTATAACTCCAAGGTTTTTGATCCCTCATTTTAAATTTAATGTATCGGACCATGTAATCTCTTCGAATGTTCACAGGACAGACAGGGACGCATTTCCCGCATTGCATGCAGTTAAATGCGAACTCTTTAATTTTATGGGGAATCTGTTGACCATCTTTTGATGCCAGATTCAGCTCATTGATGGTAAACGAACCTTTTGTGACTGGACAGACGTCCATGCAATGATGGCATTGGATGCATTGATCGATATATTCGGAGATAACGGCTGTCATTAATTCTCGTGTATTCGATGATTTCCTGTTTTCAACGGTTTGTCCAGTCATGGTAGTTTCACAACTTTTTTTAGAGCATCAAATATTATTTGTTTATTCGTATTTCATTTTGGTCTTTTCTTTTTTCTTGTAATT
>CAYGVY010000147.1:0-3813 GCA_964353435.1 uncultured Thermoplasmatales archaeon
CATTCGTGCTATTCACAAATTCTTTTGTTGGTTTAAAAACCCGTTTTTCGTCCATCAGGACAGATATGTTTTCGTCAGTCATGTTTAAACCTCTCCCGGTTTCTTCATCTATTTATTCATATTATTATATATCTAATGTCTGTAGCTTAAAAAGACCCTCAGAACGATGATCCTGTAAGCCGTTCCCTATCCGGTATTAGGGATGTGCCGCAACAGAGTTTTAGTATAAGAAGTTTTTCATATCTTTTTTTAAAATCTCCTTTTAAAACGCCTATGAAATAACCCCCAGAATTTTGCGGACAAGTGGTGCGAAATCAAACTCTTTTATGAGTGCCATACGCTCGAACATATAGGTGCTGATAAAAGGCGGATGAGAGAATAAATTATTTTCTTTTAGGAATCTGATTTTATTCATTTCGTCTTCCTTATAGTCCTGGTAGGTCGGATACGCTGAGAGGAGGACTGCTTCAAACTTCCTGCTCGCAAAAAAAACGGTTGACGGAGAATTCAATAGGGAAAGTTCATGCATGCTAGGTGCCTTATTTGGATTAAAACTGATATGATAAAACGTAAGGATATCCACGCCTAAGATCTTGAGGTTTGGCAAGATGAGAACCTGTAGCAATCCGTCTTCGAAGAATTGTTTTTTCATGCGGGCAACCGTATGTCGTGACAGCCCTACGAGATCACCGATTTGTTGCGTGGTAGCAGTTGGATGCTCCACGAGCGCGCTGTACACTTTTTTTTCTTTGGCTGTTAATTCTATCGTAGTTACATTGCGAAAGAGATCCGATGTCGTCGAGGTTTTTTGTATATCATCTAGCTCGAATAATTTCTGAAGAACGGAAGAGAAGTCAAAGAACTTGTGAATATGGCTCGTTTCAAATGGAAAGATCACCTCGTGAGGATATTCTTTTTCCAGGAGCCCTAGTTTACCAAATGTTTCTGTTCGTATCTCATTGATACGTCCGATGTTCGTGTAGTTCTGGGACAGGCTAATCGAGAATCCTTTTTCTTCTTCCCCGACTGAAAAGAAGATTTCATCAAAGACTTCAATGGTTCGTTTGGTTGTTTCCACCCGTTCCTTGAGTGGAATGACCGGGTTGAATTGCATGTAGATGACTGCAAGGAGCTCACAGCCAAGTCGGTTGAGGAGGGGGAAACAGAGACTTCGGTAGTATCCTTGCGCAGCGAGTCGTCGTTTGATTGAGGTAAGTGTTGAGAGTTTCACCTGTAATATGTCAGATAGTTCACTGTCTGTTATGTTGGGATGCCTGCAAATCCCGTTCATTACTTTCTTTTCGTTCTTGGTAAGAATTGGTTGATTCACAGTCCCAGAATGGAAAACACCCATAAATAATTTTCTCATATTACTAAAAATATTTTAATATTTTAGCAATATGGTCATAATATTAAAAATAATAATCAAAAATACGATATCTATGCCTTTGAATTGTCTATGTGAGGAAATCATTACAAAAAGTTTATTAAATCAGTTCATATTCCCGCACCGATAGTTACCACAAGAGGTTTGATTATGGGAAAGACAATCACTGAAAAAATACTAACTACCCACATTATCGAAGGAAAACCAGAAAAAGGAAAAGAAGTCGGCATCAAAATCGACCAAACACTCACCCAAGATGCCACCGGAACCATGGCGTACCTCCAATTCGAGGCAATGAATGTTCCAAAAGTAAAAACAGAGCTCTCCGTCAGCTACGTCGACCACAACACGGTACAAATCGGGTTTGAAAACGCAGACGACCACAAATACCTCCAGAGCGTCGCCGCAAAATACGGCATCATCTTTTCACGTGCAGGGAACGGAATCTGCCATCAGGTCCATCTCGAACGATTCGGAAAACCAGGGAAAACACTCCTCGGATCAGACTCACATACACCAACCGGTGGTGGCATCGGCATGATCGCAATGGGTGCCGGAGGCCTTGATGTTGCAGTCGCCATGGCAGGCGGACCATTCTACCTTGCCTACCCTAAAGTCATCAAGATTAATCTCACTGGGAAACTCCAACCATGGGTTGCTGCAAAAGATGTTATTCTAAAAGTCTTAGAAATCTTTTCTACAAAAGGAAACGTCGGTTCCATTTTTGAATATGGCGGCGATGGAGTCAAAACACTCTCCGTTCCAGATCGCGCAACCATCACAAATATGGGCGCGGAATGCGGTGTCACAACCTCGGTTTTTCCCAGCGATGAAATCACCAAACAATTCCTCAAGGCACAAGGCAGAGAAAAAGACTGGTTTGAGCTCAAAGCAGACGATGATGCACTGTATGATCGTGTTGTTGATATTAACCTCAGTGAACTCGAACCACTTGCTGCAACACCTCATAGCCCAGGGAACGTCAAGAAAATCAGGGAAATCGAAGGACTCCCCGTCGACCAGGTCTGCATCGGAAGCTGCACCAACTCCTCCTACACCGACATGATGACGGTCGCAAACATCCTCAAAGGCAAAACAGTACACCCCAACGTCAGTTTCGTCGTCGCACCCGGATCAAAACAAGTCCTTGAAAATATTACCCGCGATGGAGGTCTAGCAAATCTTCTCAGCGCTGGCGCGCGACTCGCTGAATCCGCCTGTGGGTTCTGCATTGGCAACAGCCAATCACCAAAATCAGGGGCGATCTCCCTACGAACAAGCAACCGGAACTTCCTTGGCAGGTCAGGGACCAAAGACGCCCAAGTCTACCTCGTCAGCCCTGAGACCGCTGCCGCAGCGATCATCACCGGAAAAATCACCGACCCACGCGATTTAGAATCCATGGGTATTTCCTACCCAAAGATGACCATGCCAAAAAAATTCTACGTCCACGATAGCATGTTCATTCTCCCATCAAAAGTTACCTCAAACATCAAAATCGAACGCGGACCAAACATCGGAGAACCCCCGAAGAACATTCCGCTGCCTGAGAACATCACCGCAGAGGTCACCATCAAAGTCGGCGATGAGATCACCACAGATCACATCGTCCCGGCAGGAGCAAAAATGAAATACCGCTCAAACGTCCCAAAATACTCAGAGTTCCTCTTCGAAGTCATCGACCCGAGGTTCTACGAACGAGCCAAAAAAATAAAGGAATCCGGCCTGCAGAACATCATCGTCGCAGGTGTTAGCTACGGACAAGGCTCCTCAAGAGAACATGCAGCCCTCTGCCCGATGTACATGGGTGTGAAAGCAGTGATTGCAAAAAGCATGGAACGGATCCATAAGGCAAACCTGATCAACTTCGGCATCATCCCTTTGACATTCGTCAACAAAGAAGATTACGCAACCATTGACCAAGGGGACCACCTTGAGATACCAGGGATACGCAAACTCCTTACCGGAAAAGAAACCACGGTGAAAGTCAAAAACAAGACAAAAGGGAAGGAATTTTCAGCAACCTTTGAGCTCTCAGAACGTGATAAACACATCATCCTTGCGGGAGGATCACTCAATTACATAAAATAAGAAAGGAGGACTCAAACACATGAAAAAAATAAAAGAGACAAACGGAAAAATCAAGATGAAAAACACCATCGTGGAGATCGATGGAGACGAAATGACCAGAGTCATGTGGGCGATGGTCAAAGAAAAACTTCTCTTCCCGTTTCTCGATATGAACCTGGAGTACTATGACCTCGGGTTACAAAAACGTGATGAGACCGATGACAAAATCACCCGTGATGCTGCAGACGCGATCAAGAAGCACGGCGTCGGGGTGAAATGTGCAACCATCACACCAAACAAGGACCGCATCAAAGAATACAATCTTAAAAAAGAATGGCCCAGCCCCAACGGGACGA
>CAYGVY010000148.1:0-3797 GCA_964353435.1 uncultured Thermoplasmatales archaeon
TCCAAACCGATGCTTTTTGTCACTCTCATAACACCCGATAACGGTCGCATCGGTCATAACCTGGATTTTCCCTTCGCTCTCCAGTCTCCGCAGGTCGTTTTCGAGTTCTTTTGCGATATCAATACCCCGGGTCCCTGCACGTTCTTGTTTGGAACCAAAGAACTTATGGGTCTGTTTAACCAACTGTCCCCCGACACATTGGTTTTCATCAACAATTAAGACCGATGCTCCCTGCGTTGCACTCTCGATTGCTGCGCACAGACCAGCAGGACCAGCACCGACAATCAGGACATCAACATCGATAGTTTTTTTGGGTTCTCCAAAGAACTCGGCGTCTGGTAACTCAGCGAGCTTCTCCTGCATCTCAACAAGGATTCCTTCTTTCAAAGGCGCGATACAAGTCCGCACATTCGGAACACCGTTAACCCTCATTAGACATGAGGAACATTTCCCAATCCCGCAAAAAAAACCTCGAGGACTCTCATACTTGAGACTGGTCGTCAATGTTCGAACCCCTGCGGCATGCAACGCAGAGGCGATCGTGTCACCATCCTCGCCTACTATCTTCTTTTTTTGAAAGTAAAACGGAAGTTCCGCCCGTTTCTTAAAATCAATAATGGGATGAGCTCGTATGCGCACACGATACCCCCTACCATCCTGGAATACAACACCCTTTAAAAGTATTACCTACAGGAGAGATATCCTAAATGATTTGAACATCCTTTATCGGATGATGACGTTGTGCCATCTTCCGGATCATATTAATGTTACGTCCGCCTTTCCCAATCAATTTTGACTTATCCCTGGGGTTCACTTCTATTCGTACCAAACTTGCATCATCGTTTCCTTCAAGGCTGACCTTGGTCACTTCATAGGGTTTGCAGAGATTCGAAACAAACCTGGCTTTATCCTCATTAAATTCAACGAACTTTACGCTTTTCTTAAAAAGAGACCGGAGTTTCTCCAAATTCTTCGCTTTGCTTCCGATAGCGATCCCGAGTTGTCCTTTCTCAACGACAAACACCACACGGTCATCCTCAACGACACAGTCTCTGATGCTTGCCCCGGTATGCATGGATGCAAGGTTGATATACTGAACGGTCTCGTTTGAAAGGGTTATCTCTGCCATTCTGGTTATTTCCTTTTCTTCACGAGCTGCAGGATGTTTGATTCCCCTTCATCAAGCACTGCAAAGGAGGAAACCGCAAAGCTCTTCCCGCAGGTATACCCAAGCTCAACACCATTGGAGGTGTAATTGTATAGTGGCACCTTGTTTTCCGTAACAAGGGCGGTAATGGCTTCAGCGTACGGGCAGTTATTTGCCATTACCACGAGTTTTGCCGTACCCTTCTGGATCGCTGCTTTCGTCTGTTTTTCCCCGATAATGATCGTTCCTTTCTTTGAAACATCTTTTAATACTTTATTTACGTCTACCATCTATTTCCCCTTCTGTTTTGGTCTCTTTGTATTCATAACAAGTTCAATCGCACCAGTACCAAGGTTCACTGGCTGCCCAACGATAATGTTCTCTGCGACACCATTGAGCTCATCTGATTCTCCCCGCTGACTCGCCAGCAGGAGATGATTCACTGTTATTTCAAACGCTGCTCGTGAAAGAACTGAGCTTTTCTCACCACTGACACCATGCCTCCCAATCGCCCGGACGGTCCCATCAGCAGTCATCACATCAGCAACAAGCATGATATGTCTCATATCAACATTCAACCCCTGTTCTGACAAGGTAGCATTCGCTTCATGGATGATCATGTTTCGCGCTGCTTCAATCCCTAGTTCCCTGGCAACCGCATGGATATCATTCGTTGTTGTCCGGTAGGGGTCAACGCCTTCGATATCTAAGACTTCTTTGAGATTACTGCCTTCGCTGTAGATAACATACCCTTCATTCGGCTCCTTTCGGATGATGACTCGTTTGATCCCGTCGATTCCCTTGATTTTCAGGTTCTTGAGCGTCTCGTTTGTATTCTGAAGTATCTTATAACCAGGCTCATCCAACGTCACTTTCACGGTTTCTTTTTCGATTTTCGCAGAAAGCTTCCGGACCGACTGCACCCGCCCTAACAGTTCATTGATGGCGATTCCTTTTTTCTCCATGGTTTTCTTATTTGGTTTAATGGATATCGTGATGTTCACGAGGTCCATTTCAATATCAGCAACATCAGTGAGCCGGGTTATCTCTATCTTATTAGCGATCTCTTTTGCTAAATCCGGGTTCACCCGATACTCATCTCGAAGATAAATGTTCATCATGGGAGTTGATGGAGAGGACCTGGCATCCACTATCTCAATTAATCGTGGTAGCCCAAGGGTAACGTTAATTTCTGCGACACCAGCGTAGTGGAACGTTCTCATCGTCATCTGTGTGCCAGGCTCCCCGATGCTCTGCGCACCAATTATGCCACATGCTTCAGTCGGGTCAATCAGATTTTTCGTGTATTCTTCAAGTGCTTTTTCAACAATGTACTTCAATTTAGCATCTAGTTTTTTATCCAGTGCAACACGCTCGACAATACCCTCGATAATAGAAATAGGCAGAAAATGGTTTTTCCGCAGTTTGTTTATTTCTGCTCTTATCATCTTGTATTCTTTCGGTTCTTCTACTGTTTTTATTGGCGGTGGAAGGAACGTTCGCTCCGGCTCTTTTTTCTTCTCAATTTTTTTCACAGACGCCGTCGTTTCCTTTTTCGTTTTCTTTTCTACTGGTTTTTTTTTCTCGAGAGCGGTCTCAACTTTTTGTAATTTTTTCGTAGGTTTTAGGACCTTGCTCTTTGCGATTTTTTTCACGGGTTGTTTCTTTATGTTAACAGGGATGATTTTTGGCTTAGCCAATTTCACAGGCTTTTTCTTCTCCACTTTTTTTTGTGTGCGATTCTTCTTAGGAACTGGTTTTACCATGTGATTATCCCTCCTGTTTCACATCATAAATTATCCGATCAAGATCCACTGCTTTTCCTGCGGTGCTTCGTGTAGGGTCAACCCCATCTTCACCATATCTGAATTGGATGATTTCTCCACCTGTGTGTCGTACAGTCCCGTCGCTTTCTACTTTGAGGTCTTCTAATGCATTGACGAGACGTCGCTGCATATATCCTGACCTGGAGGTACGAACAGCGGTATCAACAAGACCCTCTCGGCCTCCCATCGAATGGAAGAAATATTCAGTGGGGTTCAGTCCACTCTTGTAACTATTGGCAACGAATCCTTTTGCGCTTGCTCCTAGGTCTCCTTTTTTAAAATGCGGCAAAGTCCGGTACTTGTATCCCCGGGAGATTCGTTCTCCTCTGACTGCTTGTTGCCCGACACACCCAGACATCTGAGACAGATTCAGCATGGATCCCCGAGCACCTGATTTTGCCATGATGACAGCGCTGTTGTTCAACCCAAGGTATTTACTCGCGATTTCACCAGCCATGTCTCTTGCTCGACCAGTGACTCGCATGATCTCCATTTCTAAGGTTTCTTCCAGGCTTCGACCCGGGAGGGATTCAAGCTCCCCATGTTCATATGCAGTGACTAAGGTGTTGATCTTGTTTTGTGCTTTCTGCAATCCTTCCCCAATCTGTCGCTTTGCCTCCGTTGGTATATCCTCATCATCGATACTCGTGGTAAACCCGATAACAGTCACCACCGCGATCCCTAGTCTCGTGACGTCATCAATGAATATTCTTCCTGCGGTCGTCCCATGGTCTCTGATGATCCGCTCAACAATCCTGCCTTTGAATGCCCCAATGCTGTTTTCGTCAACGATTCCTTGTTTCAGTTTACCGTTTTTCACGATC
>CAYGVY010000149.1:0-3789 GCA_964353435.1 uncultured Thermoplasmatales archaeon
AGTTTTGCGATATCTTCGTAGTCGATCATCTCGATTTTTTGGATCTCATGAGAGGTACGGAACCCGTCGAAGAAATGGAGAAACGGAATGCTTGCATGAAGCGTAGAAAGATGTGCGACCAATGCAAGATCCATCGCCTCTTGAACGGAATTTGATGAAAGCAAGGCAAAACCTGTTGCCCGTGTCGCCATGACATCTTGATGATCACCGAAAATGGAAAGCGCTTGCCCTGCGATAGCACGACCAGTCACATGGAAAACGCACGGCATCAGCTCCCCAGAAATCTTATACATGTTGGGGATCATAAGGAGTAAACCCTGTGAGGCAGTAAATGTCGTGGCACAAGCACCAGCGCTCAGCGCACCATGCACCGCACCAGCTGCCCCACCCTCGGATTGCATTTCTGAAACCTTGAGTACCTGACCGAAAATGTTTTTCCGTCCGTGGGCAGCCCACGCATCAACCTCTTCACCCATCGGAGACGATGGGGTGATGGGGTAGATAGCAGCAACATCGCTAAACGCGTACGCGACATGGGCAGCAGCAGTATTTCCATCAACACTTTTTATTATAGCTTTTTTCGTATTGTTTTTTGTTTCCATCATGGTTTGTTGTTTGGTCATGAAAAACACCTCATGAGAAGAAAATCTCATATTTTTCATTCATCGAGTCGGAGACCAACTAACCGGTATCCTGGCTCGATAGATAAATATTTGGTTATCAGGAGAAGACGGGTTAGAGGCTCCAGTAATCACTAAGGTTTTGCTTCAGCTTCTGAACAGTGTTGTAAACCTCTTCTGGGTCGGTATCAGGTATTTCCTCTTCTTCTAAGAAATCATCGTTCCCAAGGAGTCCACAGAAAATATTATAGTAGGATTTAATGCAGGCGATACTATTATACCCTCCACCAAGGAGAACAAGAAGCTTCCGGCATGTCTCCTGGGAGAGTCCCGCAACACTTTTTGCCAGATGATAATACGTCTGATAGGTAAGATTGAGGTCAGCAAGTGGATCCGCATGATGGGTATCAACACCGGATTGATAGAGGATGATGTCCGGTTTGAATTGCCTGGTGATTGATGGGACGATTTCTTCAAATGCCATTCCATAGCTCGTACCACCAGTACCAGGAGGAAACGGGAGATTGACGGTATAACCTGCTGCATCTTCTCGACCGATGGTTTCGACACGCCCGGTACCAGGGTATAACGTCCGGCCATCTTGATGAAACGACAGGTTCAAGACTGTTTTATCATCAATATAGATATCCTGGGTACCGTTCCCATGATGGACATCTAGATCAATGATCATAAAACGTTTGAGTTTTTGTTTTTCACGGAGATATTCAATCGTTACCGCAATATCGTTAAAGAAACAAAACCCTGAGGAGTGCCCCTTGCTTGCATGGTGAAAGCCACCGAGCGGGTTTACCGCTACCTCATATCCTTCAAAGAGTTTTTCACCTGCACACATACTTCCGCCAGTGGCCAGACTCGCGACTTCAAAAATCCCTTTGGGGGCAGGTGTATCCTCTGAAAGCCATCCACCGGTTTGACTGAGCTTTTTCACATGCTCCACATAAGAAGGATCGTGTACTTTGAGCAAGTCTGCTTCTGTCGCTTTTTTCGGGGTAAAAATCTGAAACTCAGAAAGCACGCTCTTTTCTTTAAGAAATGACATGACATTCTTTGGTTTATCACCGATGAGTGGATGATCAGTTCCTAGGTCATATTTGTTGAAATCCTCATGATACACAATTGCTCGTTTCATAGTGACCGATAGGGAAATCGCACGGTATGTAAAAAGGTTCCCTTCTGTGTAGAAAGATTCACAGTTAAACACATATATCTGTTCAGTATTTACATCAAACACCTATTTACCTCTCTCGTGGAGGATCGCTTCAACAACACACTTGCATAAATTGCGAAGGAAGGCACCTAGATTCCCGTGACATCATGGTGACGATAATGACCACCGAAAAAAAGAAAAAAGAATCCAGCAAGAAACTCCAGATTGCATTGTATTGGGCGGCAAGCTGTGGCGGTTGTGAAATCGGGATGCTTGACATTGACGAAAAAATCCTAGATGTGACCGCTGCTGCTGATATCGTGTTTTGGCCAGTTGCTATTGACACAAAATACAAAGATGTTGAGGCACTTGAGGATCAAAGCATTGACGTCTGTTTTTTCAACGGTGGTATCCGTAATTCAGAACAAGAACACCTTGCAAAACTCCTTCGCAAGAAATCAAAGGTTCTTATCTCATTTGGTGCCTGCGCGGTAAGCGGCGGGGTGCCAGGTCTTGCAAACATGGCGAATCGCGAGGAAGTCTTCAAAACTGCGTACCTGCAGAACCCTTCCACTGAAAACCCTGAAAAAACACTCCCGAAAACCAAATCAAAGGTAAAAGAAGGAGATCTTACTATCCCTGAATTTTACGACGCGGTAAAACCCCTTCACCAAGTTGTTGAAGTCGATTACTATATCCCTGGTTGCCCGCCACCACCATGGTTGATCCTGGATGCGTTTAACGCCATAGTAGAAAACAAGCTTCCTGCGAAGGGTTCGGTTCTTGCGCCTCTTAAATCAGTTTGTGACGAATGCCGGTTTAAACTCTCAGAAAAGAAGATTAACACGATCAAACGTATTTACGAGCTGGAAAAAATCGAGGAGAAATGCTTCTTAGAACAAAGCGTGATTTGCATGGGACCTGCGACACGGTCTGGGTGCCGTGGCAGATGCATGGAAGGTAACATGCCGTGTACCGGCTGTGGTGGAATACTCCCCAACGCTCTTGATCAGGGGGCTAGTATGATTTCCGCGCTCGCTTCAATCCTTGGTGTGGAAACCGAACAAGGGATGAGTGATGAAGAGGTCGACAAACTCATCGAAGAGGTACGGGATGTGGTCGGAACATTCTACAAATACACGTTACCAGCGTCACTGATTAACCGGAAGGTGATGAAATGAGAACCATAACGATTGACCCGATCACCCGGTTAGAAGGCCATGGGAAAATCAGCATCTTCCTTGATGAACACGGTGACGTCGAAAACGCGTACCTACAGATCCCGGAGCTCCGAGGATTCGAAAAATTCTCAGAAGGACGACGCGCTGAGGATATGCCACAGATCACCTCTCGCATCTGCGGAGTCTGCCCTGTTGCTCATCATATTGCTGCGGCGAAAGCGTTGGATGCAGCGTTTCAGGTCGACCCACCCGCGGCAGCAAAGAAACTCAGGGAGCTGTTGTATTGCGGATACATCATCTATGACCATATCCTGCATTTCTATTTCCTCGGGGGCCCTGATTTTGTCGTTGGCCCGGAAGCACCAGCTGCAAAAAGAAACATCCTTGGCGTTATAGAAAAAGCAGGAATCGACGTTGCAAAGGACGTCATAAAACATCGGGCATACGGTCAGAAGATCACTGCGATCCTTGGTGGGAAAGCAACACACCCGGTCTGCGGGCTTCCCGGTGGTGTCTCCAAGGGGCTGGTAAAAGACGAGGTCAAAGAAATCAAAGACATGGTTGCTTCCTGTAACACCTTTGCAAAATTCACCTTGAATTTATTTGATGATATTGTGCTTAAAAACAAAGAGTATGTGGACCTTATTAGCTCTGACCCGTACACGCTGAAAACCTACAATATGGGTCTCGTCGACAAGCATAACAAGGTCAATTTCTACGACGGGATGATCCGAGTCAGTGACCAAGAAGCAAACGAGGTCGAAAAATTCGAAGGCAAAGACTATACAAAACATATCGCAGAGAAAGTCGAAGAATGGAG
>CAYGVY010000150.1:0-3763 GCA_964353435.1 uncultured Thermoplasmatales archaeon
GTATATTGTACAAAATGAAAGAATCTCTTTTTATATCATTTGATTCGCACAAAAAACCATTGAATCTCTGTAAATTGGTCAATGATTTTTACTGGCAAATTCGTGTTCCCTTCCCGACAGGAGCATCTAAAATCAAAAAAACCTGGTCAACAGATATAAAATCAAATTTTTTACTGGTAAACGTGAGTTCAAATCTCCTCCTCGGCGTCCTTCATCTTCAGAGCATTGTTTTCCGTCTATAAGTACCAAATATCTGCTTAATTCAATGTCCAAAAAGGAGAAATGTTCTCTCTAAATCACCTCTTCTTCCTGTCCGGTATCATCCCAAAATTGTTTTTCAGCATTCTAGGAGAAATATTTAAAACCATTACTCTGATTAATAATCATGAATATCTATATTTGGGAGGTAGAATTTTATGGGACATATTAGAAACTTATGTTCTCTAGTAATTATGATGCTGTTAATAGTTGTATCTACTGTACCAGTTTTTGGTAACAGCACTGCAGATGAAAATTATAGTGATATTATTTTTAATTATTCTTTTTCTAAACCTAAAATTGAAAAAGTCGAAATCAAAGGAGAAATATTTGATAGAGTAACCATCGATGGTCTTTCAAATACACATAATTATCAAGAGCCTTGTTTACCTGTTAAACCATTAAGAATACTACTTCCACGAGGTAAAGATGTTAAAGATATACGTGTTATTATAGATGAAAAAACTATTTTAGGTGTTGGCTATAAAACCGAGATCGGTGGTAGAGTTATACCGTTAGTATATGAGCGGCAGGTTGTTCAAAATCAAATTTTTATCAAAAATGAATCAGTTAAGTTCACTGTTGAAGATTACCCTAGTTGTCTGTATTCTAAAGTTGGTGTATATGCTTACCGAGGTTTCTCAATATTACATGTTAATCTTCATCCAGTACAAATCAATATGAAGACAGGGGAGATTTATTACTTTAATCATATGACACTCATTGTTGAAACAAAAGAATCGACAATTAACAAGGCATTTCGTGGTCTTCCAAGGGATTTCGAGCTCGTTACAGGTATTGTGGATAACCCATCGTATATTGATACATATAACCAAGTTTTGTCAAAAAAATCATTTCCGACAGAAACCTATGAGTATATAATTATTACTAGCAACAAATTAAAGAATGCTGATGGGGGATATAACTTTCAGGATTTAGCTGATTTCAAGAATGCTAATGGTGTGTCATCTAAAATTATAACTGTTGAACAAATAATGCTTAATCCGGATTATCAAGTGACCGGTAAATGGGGGGATGCAAACCCGGATAACCCTTTTTACAACAGTGAACTAACTGGTGATTTTGAAAAATTTAATGATAAATCAGCAAGAATCCGTAATTTTATTAGATATGCATATAGCGAATGGGAAACAAATTATGTTTTACTAGGTGGTGATGCTGATGTTGCTACTCCTAGTCATAATATTATTCCTCTGAGAGGTCTTTTTGCAAACGAATCAGGTCTTCCCTTAAATCCTTATGCAGATGAAGAACAAGATGATATTCCTTCTGATGTCTATTATGCTTGTTTAGATGGTAATTTTAATTATGACTGTGATTTGCATTTTGGTGAAAGTCCTGATAGAAACGATGTCACTAATGTTGACGAAGCAGATCTTTACGCTGAAGTATGGGTTGGCAGATGCTGTGCTGACTCTGCAGAAGAAGTATCAAATTTTGTTATGAAAACACTAAAATATGCTCAGACTACTGATGATCTCTATTTATCTAAAATTATGTTTGTTGGTGAGGATCTTGGTAGCCAATTTTATTTCCCATATGGTGGAGATTACAAGGATATGATTGAATACTTGGTGCCATCATCTTATAACCTAAGTAAACTCTACGACAACTGGAGATTTACTTGGTATTCAGATGATTTTATACAAGAATTATATAATGTTCAACCACAGATAATAAATCATGATGGACATGGGTATCCTGATTATATGCTAAAGATGGGGAGTGATAGATTCTATGATTTTCAAAATGAAAAACCATTTTTTATTTACTCGCATTCCTGTTTAACTGGGTCTTTTGATAACTATTATCCAGGAGGCTATTATAGCGATGAGGATTGTATCGCAGAGATATTAACCTGTGAAATTCCATATGGTGCGTATGCCTGTATTTTAAATGCTAGATACGGTCTAGGTAGTGAAAATAGCCCCATAGCACCCTCTGGTTCATATGATGAATCATTTTATAAGGCACTATTCACAAAAAAAATTAGAGAACTTGGAGGAGCAAGTCATTTTTCAAAGGAAGATAATGTTTGGAGAATTAATGAAAACGGTTACAGATGGTGTTATTATCAAACTAACCTGTTTGGTGACCCTCATCTTAGGGTTAAATACCCAAATGAAATCCCACCAAATAAACCAATGACACCATCAGGTCAAACAAATGGGAAAATTGGTAGTGAATACACTTATTCTACAAGTACTACTGATCCAAGTAATTATGATCTTTATTACCTGTTTGATTGGGGGGATGGTACTTTCAGCAGCTGGTTAGGTCCATATCCTTCAGGTGAAACATGCGAAGCAAAATACACTTGGGGTAAATCAGGTAATTATATAATACAAGTAAAAGCGAAAAACTCAAACGAAGTTCAAAGCCAATGGTCAGATCCGGTACCAATAAGTATGCCAAAAAACAATCTACTTATTAATAACCCGCAGAAGGGAAACCTTGATATGAATACAACTAGTGAAAACGGTGTTAAAAAACCATTACTCAACACACTTAATATGGTTCTATTCATTTTACATAACATAGAGGTAACAGCAGAGATGGATGGTACTGATTTGGTAAAATTTATATTGGAAAAAAAAGTGTAACAGTTAATAGCGCTGGAGTAACATCATCAGATGGAAAGTTTTATTATAACTTTAATCAACCGGGCACCGGTTTTTACTCAATAACAGTGAAAGCTTATAAAGGAAATAAAATCATCCAAAATAAATCCCATAATTCCAGGGATATTCCTAATCTCACCTTAATCCCATCTTTTTACCTTTTTTAAAAAAAGGGAATATTCTAATATCCTAACAGCTGTCTTAGTATCGGGAACGTGTACGGGAATCGCTGGAACAACAACTCCAAGAACGGTAGTATCGGCTTGTTATAGGAGTACGGCATTGTAACTGGCAATGGGTCTGACCATTCACTCCATTCACCATGTTCATCTTTAACTCGTCCCGTTATTCCAAATGTGCCTATTTTTTTCCAAATGTGTTCGAATTCTACAATCTCTCCTGAATGCCATGGTCCTCTACCATCACAGCCTCCACATGCTGTTTTTCCATCACTAAAATTAACCTCAATTAATATAAGAAGATCATCCTCGTCAGGATCTGATACTGTAACATCATAAGTATATGTTTCTTTTATTTTACCAGATAAAGGACCATTAATTACTGGCGAATTAGGTGGAGTGTTTTCATTAGAATTTATTGAAATTATATTTGCGTTTACTGCAAAATTTATACTTGTTAAAAAAAATAGTGTACAAATAGATAATATCAAGATTTTCTTCATAAATTAACCCCAATCTTATTTATTAGTAACAATGTTCTTCTTTAAAAACATATCCCTTAGAACCCCCATTTTCCAATAATATTTAGTAGTTTTATAGGAGAATCATTAACACGGTTTTAACTTATATTTTTGTGCGAATCAAATGATATAAAAAGAGATTCTTTCATTTTGTACAATATAC
>CAYGVY010000151.1:0-3762 GCA_964353435.1 uncultured Thermoplasmatales archaeon
GTCCGACTCACATTTGAAGAAGGATACGGCACCGAAATCTGGGGAAATCGGTATTGTTATGAGCACATCTTTGGGAAAATCGGTGCACTCACCATAGTCACTGGGCGGTTAAAAATCGAAGACGAGCTGAAAATACTCCTTGAATATAAACCAACGGTCTTTATGGACGTTTCATCACGAATCAATTACCTTACTTCAGAATTAAAAAAACTTCATGATCTCGATACCCTCGGAATCACCCGTATTCTCCTTGGTGCTGAACCGACCCCAAATTCAATGCGGAAAAAGATTGAACAAGCATGGAACACCGATGTGTTCATGGGGTATGGAACCACTGAGGTTGGGATGAATATGGCTGCAGAATGCGAAGAAAAACATGGTATGCACCTAACGGAAACAAATTTCCTCACCGAGGTTATCGATCCCTCGACGGGAGAGCATCTTGAAGATGGAGAAACGGGCGAGCTTGTCTTCACCACCCTGAATCGAGAGGGCATGCCGTTCATCCGATATCGATCACGTGACCTCGGTCGTATCATCCCGGACAGATGCTCCTGTGGTCTCCCTCTCAAGAAAATCGAAATTAAAGGCAGGACTGATGATATGCTGCCGATTGGTGCAGGAGATAATCTCTTCACCAGGATGTTCGATGATGTCCTCTTCGGTCAACCTGAGGTCATTGAATATCAGGCTATCTTTGAACGAAAAGAAGGGAAAGACCATATCACCATCATCGTTGAAACCACTACGATTACTGATACTCTTCGAAAAAAAATCTTTACTTGGTTTATGGAACTCCCGGAGATTAACAATGGTGTACATATTTCAAATACGGTCGCACCACCTCTCGTTCAACTCGTGAAACCGAATACACTCGACCGGAATTCATTAAAAGCAAGACGACTCATCGATAAAAGAAATCTCTACGACTAAACCATTTTGTATCATTACGGTTTTATTTGTTTCTGTTGGTTTGACTTTTTCGTTCTACTACACCGAAATCGTAATATTGGTTTTGGTATTAACCGTAATTGCGCAATCATTTTTTTCCCCAAGTAATGTGAATCTATCTCAATGGTGATCCCAACCCCTTTGGGTGGTTTGAGGATATCAATTCGCAGGGAATTATGACCGATAATTGATACCTGTCGTTGTGGTTCTATTTTACATATTCCAGTAAGCGGTATTTCCTCTTTGTCGTCACGATAGTATCCTTTCGTGATTCCAGGGGCTTCACAGATGACAAAAGCAAGCCAATATCTTCCGTTGGGGAACCGTGAGACATATTCCCGGCATTCTTGAGTCATCGTGAACCGCAGGTGAAGTATTTCTTTTTCTTTCATCGCTGTGATTTCGAAATCAGAGGGGTACACAAAATCGTAGTTCTTCGCTGTCTGTATGGTATTATACCGAAAATCTATGGTATTAAACTCCGTGTAGATTTTTCCGTCTTTTGAGAGAATCAATATGCCGGTTGCAGTTCCTTCCATCATCCAGAAAAGGCTATTTCCGTAGAAGATCGTCCATCCATTATTAAGAACAGTCCATGCCCAGTCATAACCTAATGGATTATTTTCTGTACTGAACATGATTGTTGCTGGTATGCGGAGTTTCCAATTTCGTAGCCACCATTCAATAAGTCGTGTATAGGTGGATATTGTTTTCTTACCGTCTTTGATTGATGAGAGCGGATTTCTATAGGAGAAATTCCCCCAGACATGTTCGAAATATCCGGTTCCTTTTATGGTGAAGAGTTTTCCATGAATTTTTATTGTCCCAGAAATCCTTGTTTTTGGGATAAATCCGTACCGTAAGAACCCAAGCCCCATCGGGATCCATCCATTTGTTGCTTCTTGTGCTACCCAGTGGGGAAAGGATTCTGCTTGTATTGTAAAATCAATTTCAATATCCTGGTCTGGATCCCGGAAATGAACTTCATAGTCGGGATATGATCCTTTCATGAATGAATCGTTGAGGCCCACATCAAAAGTGTCTTGTCGTGCCCGTAATGGAGCACCTAGTATGCGCATGTAGGAGACGTAATGGCGGTTTGCTTCCTGGTCAAATAACGTGATATTGCAGAGAGAATCAATTTGTTTTTTGTCGACGACCCCTTCACTAAGCGTTGCCTTTATACTCCATTGTTTCTGGTTTTCTTGTGTGGTGAAGAACGCTATCACTGCCCACCATTCAAGAGTACGGGAGGAGTGTCCTTTTTCATCCTCCACTGTCCATGGATTCTCCGCGTTGTTTTTCTGTGTCATTGTCTCACCAGTGATTCGATTCCGTTCTTAAATAGTTTTTAGAATATGAAACAACCGGTGGGCGACAATAAATAATTGGGTTTAGAATTTGAAATCTCTTTTATAGTAGAGTCGGAACGAGTAATTTGTCCCTGCGGGGAGGACCGCTGCTACTCTTTTTACGATGACAAACGTCCGAAGCGCACGAACCAGTACATTTGGCATGGTGTAAAACTTTTTTGCAACCTTTCTGGTGCCCTCAAACAGTTCTTTTTCGGTCATGTTTTTTGGTTTGAAGACAACCTCGACTTGATTGTACCTTTTCCAGTCTTTCGTAAGCAGTCTTCCCTCGTGTTTCAGTCGATCAAATAATGGTGTCCCTGGGTACGGGGTAAGAATATTGACTTCTACTGCATCCAACTCCCATTCATACATCTTCTCTAGGGTCGCATCAAAGATATCAGGCGTGTCTTGGTCAAAACCAAAGATGATGCCGCCCTGGATCGCCATGCCGTGTTTATGGACTCGTTTAATCATCCGTTTGAAATCCTCGACTTTGTTGACCGTTTTTTTAATCCCATTGAGTGATTCCTGGCTGACGGACTCAAAGCCGACAAACCATTCCACACATCCTGCTTTGTAGGCAAGATCAAGGAATTCATCATCGATTTTTCCTAGTACATTTGCGTTTCCATTAGCGACCCATCCTTTGTGAACCTTCTGTTTGATAAGTTCCTTGAAAAGTTCCCGTGCGTAAGATGGGTTGACCGTGATGCTAGGGTCATGGATGGCGAAAACCCGGTTTGGCATCTGTTGGATTTCTTCAACGACGTTTTTAATGGGTCGTTGTTTCACCCCATGTTTACAGAAGCTTGCGATCGCACAAAACTCACATTGATTAGGGCATCCCCTAGTGGATTGCACTGCGCCAGCGATGGGGTTCTGTCGGATCAGATCACGTCGAATCGGAGGGATAGCTGCCATATCAAAATCCGGGTTTGGCCCGTAGAATGGTTTTAGCTTTCCTTTTTCTGCATCCTTGAGAAGTTCAGGCCAGATTGCTTCAGCTTCCCCAAGCACGATACTATCCGCATGTGGTTTTGCTTCGTCAGGCATCGCGGTCGGGTGATACCCCCCAAGGACAACTTTTCGTCCTCGTCGGCGGAACTCATCAGCAAGCTCGTAGACCCGAGGTGCGGTCATCGTATAACTCGTGATTCCCACCAGGTCAGCTGGTTCATTAAAATCAAGGTCTTCATAGTTCTCATTGATGATTTTTACTTCATGATGCCGCGGTGTGATCGCGGCAAGATGTGGTAACGTAATAATAGGATACCCGAACAGAACCGAACTCCATGATCCTTTATCAGAATGAATAATTGCTCCATGTTCAATTCGTGGGAAAACCAGTAAAATCTTCATAGATCACCTGGGTATGACATATGTGCATATTTAACCCTTTTGAAACAAGTGGAAGCGAAGAAAACCCAGAGTACGTACAATCGAATCATGTGATCTG
>CAYGVY010000152.1:0-3728 GCA_964353435.1 uncultured Thermoplasmatales archaeon
GGAAGCTCTTGACTGGAAGAAAATGTTTGAGCTTTGTATTGATCCTGCGAAAGCAAAAGAGTACCGGGCGAAACGGTCGCCCTCTGAGGATACGAAGACGTGTTCGATGTGTGGGAACCTGTGTGCACTTGAAATGGTGAATAAATATTTGAATAAAAACGAACGTCATCCTCATAAGAAAGATATATATAAATAAATATTAATGGATATGTATAAGGATATTTTATAATATAACTTTTTTTCGAATTTAACCAAAAAATAGCACTCTATAAATAGACGAAATTCATTCTTGCTTCAAAATGGATGAACCAAGAGAAAAAGGAAAAAAAGAGTTATTGCCTATTTTTTTCATGGGATGTTTTTTCATAATCATTAACGGCTTTGCACTGCTTCTTTCGCATATTTTCATTGGTGCAGGGATGGAAGTCTTTGAACAAGCGGATAACCCGATGAACCTGGTCTGGGTATTTGTCACGGTCCTTAGCATGACCATCATTATCTTGTTGATTGCGAAATTCTGGAAGAAACGACTGATTCAGCTCATTATTTTATTCGCGGTCGGGTACACGTCTTTTTATATCTTTCTTCCCCTGTTTTCTCTTGTTATATCCAACTGGGTAGTAACGGTTCTTCTATCGATCATCTTAGCTTCGTGTCTTGTTCTTGTTCTCGTGAAATATCCGGAATGGTACGTCATTGACCTCTGCGGCATCATCATAGGGGCAGGCGCGGTCGCCTTGTTCGGCATATCGCTCAGCATTCTGCTCGTCCTCATCTTGCTTATAGGATTAGCAATCTACGATGCGATTTCGGTGTATAAAACAAAACATATGATTGATCTTGCAGACACCGTGATGGACCTCAAACTGCCGGTGCTTCTGGTTGTCCCAAAAATCAGACACTACTCGCTTCTGAAAGAAACCAAACGCTTGAAAGAGAAACTCAAAGACGGGGAAGAACGTGAGGCGTTCTTCATGGGACTTGGGGATGTGGTCATGCCAGGAATCCTAGTCGCAACCGTTTACACAGGAGATCCCAATTGGCTACCTGTCGCCTTGTCTGTCCTTGCAGGAACACTCGTGGGGTTTGCGGCTCTTATGACGTTTGTCATCAAAGGAAAACCACAAGCAGGGCTCCCACTGCTTTGCAGCGGGGCTATCCTTGGCTATCTCATTTCCAGTTACATGTTTTTCGGGACACTCGTCGGGCTTAGTCTCTAATAGTCGGTCCGGAAATGTTCCTGCTCGCACCAAATCTTCCTATCAAAATGTTTCAACGGTTTATTGCATACAGGGCAGGTTACTTTCTCCAAAAAATGCTCAAGCCACATGTCTCGCGCTTGCAGGACGTTTTCCTTTTCAACGTGCTGTAATATTTTCTTCAACTCAGGGGTTTTGACAAGTTCCTTTAAATGCGAAAAATTAATGGTATCCGATTTTTTAATCTGCATATAATCAAGCGATCCCGCAGTATTTGCTTGCTTTGTCCTCTCTGCTTTTTTCCCAATAAGCACAGCAGCGAGAATAACACCACTCGCGAGTCCTCCAAGGTGCGCGAAATGGGCGGTGCTATCCTGGACTTCCCAAACAACGATTATGGTTTCTAAGGCAGCAAACAAGATAGTTGCATAAATCACTTTGATGCGCATGATAAACATAATGCCAACAGGGACCGGCATCACAACCTCATCACGCGGGTATGAAAACGCAAACGCCCCCAGGATTCCAAAAATCGCACCGGACGCGCCAACCAAGAGAAGTGGTGATCCCCATTTGACGAATGTTTGTGCCAACGCAGCACATATTCCAGTTAAGAGATAGATGATCAAAAATTTCTTCCTTCCGATCCGCTGTTCAAACGCGATCCCCATAAAGAAAAAAATAAACATATTTCCCAGGATATGTAAAAACCCACTATGGACAAACATCGATGTTAGAATCGTATAAATCTGGGGAAAAAGCTCTGGAGAAAGATACGCCGATTTGAATCCTAATTCACCGATAATCTCATCTGAGAAAAAAATCGTGAGGAAAAACACCAGGAAATTTGCAATGATGATCGCATAGGTTATCGTTATCTTTTTGAGGTATGCAACGACAATAGTCCCAATCATGATTGCGATAGCAACCAGGGAAATGAACGAGGGTTGAAGAACGACTATTTCCATTTTCGTTTTCTCCAGTCACGTAGGATAAGGGCCAAAACGATGCCAATCACTAGGGCAATAAGCAACAGGTTTTTATAGTCTGCCCACGAGAAATCAGAAGCTTTACTCTTGTGGATGTCAAGGTTCCAGTCAGAGAGGAAAACGGTCGCGTAATACGTGGCCGCTTCTTGGTTTTCAAGAAGGATTCCTGCCTCACGGTTTTTTCGAACAGACTGTTCATTCCAGTTGATGCTTGAAATTAGGACGGTGGTATTATCGATGATCATTCCTTTATTATGTACCGTGGTAAAAGGAGACCATTCGCTAGATATGAATTTGACTTTCACGCCGTATGCTTCCAGGTACTGTTTGGTTTCATTAAGCACATCGGTAGTTCCTTCATAGGCAAGGTTATAATCAAGGATGATTTGAACGATGACACCCTGTTGTGATTTGTTGGCGAGGTGTTCCACAAACGGGCTGAGTGTTTCTTCCCAGTCTTTGTAGATGTAGAGTTGTTGCACATAAATGGTGGTTGTTGCGGAATCAATCGCATCAAGGATAGCTTGCTCGCTGGTATCTGGGGAGAAAACAGGGGTAATAGTAAAAGGTCCTGTGATTGTTTTTGCGGTGAATTGTGGAATGTAGGAGCCGGTCGGAGTCTCGTAATCCAGTGAAAAACCTGGTGGAATCGTAAAACTCATTACTTCGATCGGGTAACTGTCTGAGTGTTTTAAATTCCAGTCATCCTGGAACACTTGGTAGAAATTTGCTGTTATCTCTTTGTTTCGTACGATGATGCCCCATTCTCGGTTGCCATACGTCGGGTTTTTTGGGACCCCGGTTTTCGCCCAGTTGCAACTTTCAACTATCACGGTTTCATTGTCGATAAGAAGGTATTTCGCATGGTCGAATTGGTATCTCGCGTTAACATGTTTTTCTTGGTCGCTGACAATGAAACGTATAAGACCACCGTTGGAGGCAAGACTGCTGAGTATGTATTTCTCTCGGTCGTCGATGCCCCCGATAGGAGAGCCTTCCATGAACAATCGAACCGTGACGTTTCGTTTGAGCGCGTCGACTAATTCTTTGTAGAGGAATGGGTTGGTGAATTCATACATGTTCATGTCAATGGAACAGCGTGCGTTTCGTAATTCACTGGTAATCGTTTCATAACTATTGTCCGGTGAGACAAAGGTGGTTATCTCCCCTCTGGATGTAAATGTTTGAAGAGGGAAATCCGATTGTCCAATATGGTAGATTCTCGGATGGACCCAGTCAGATGCAGTATTGGTATCAACTGGTGTTCCGTTGATCCTGTTTCGCTTGAGGATGACTCCTTGTCCTGAGGAGGGTATCGATGGTCCTTCCCAGCAGGAGATAAACTGATCGGTGGTGCCGTAGATGACAAGATCGATGAGAATTTGTGATGCAGTGTACAATCCGACTAGGCCGCCAGTGTTGCTGTAGGTGACCGTCTTATAGTTTAGGAGTTGAGCGACAGCAGGTTGTGAGTCAACCGCGTATTCAAAATCAGGGAGCGTTGCGGTTTCCCAGAGGAAGGCGGACGCGTTTTTTGTGA
>CAYGVY010000153.1:0-3719 GCA_964353435.1 uncultured Thermoplasmatales archaeon
GCTTGGTACATGGACCGTGAATGTCTAACTATTAATAAAAACCGTGTCAATGCTTTCCCACCCCTTATTTTTATTGGTTCCAAACATTTAAATCAGATGACAGGATAACAACTATCACCTGATGCTTGTCCGAGGAGGAATAACGAATATGTTGATCAAAATATGGAAGAAAGGATTAGTTGTTGGAATTGTTTTTTCGTTCTTTTTTTTAGCAGTTAATGCTCATGCAGCAGCTCATTCAGCATATGATGCATCCAATAATATACATTTAAAAGGTCTCTTTAAGTTACAGAGTATACTTAATATTAATTGGGATGGGAATATCGAGCCACTTCAACCAGGCGGTGCATCCTGTAATATTCCCCTTAACATTTCCTGTGTAGTTACTGGAGGAATTTTTGGTGAATATATTTTGTGGTATTATCGAATAACAAATCAGTATCTCGATGTTTCTTTGGATTTAGAAGAAATACCAAGTTATTGTCATTCATCTCTTTCAACTACTCAATTACAATTTCCGATTACGAATACACCAACATATCAAATCGTTCAAATGACACTTGCGGTTGATTATACTGCTCCTGCATATGAAGCTTTATCATTAAAAATCAATGCATCGGTAGATGACAAGAAAGGTCCTTTAGGTCTTTTTACTATTATTGAAGGATATCAAAGGACATCAATGATTTTTTTTATTGCAGATTATTTACCATTACTAGCCATCAGATTGGAGGATAATGTTATTCAAACGACGCCAGGGATAACAGTGAATGTTCCGATAGATGTAAAAAACCTTGGAAATGGAAAAACAACGGTATTCGCAACTATCGAGGAGGTACCTTCAGGCTGGATTGGTATTGTCACAGATCAAGTAGATTTAGAGGTGGATGAAAATAAGTCAATGATTCTGCAAATAAGAACGCCGACAAACTTTAATGGAAATAGAGTATTTACTTTATATTTTACCCCTCATTTTAGTCATGATTTAAGTAAAATGGGTAAACCAGTTTCTGTTTCGGTTCTCTTCGAAGTAAGACCATAATAAGTTAAACCTGTATCGATAGCTGCTAATTCCAATGTTTTCTACATTTTCCAATGATTCTCCCGATGTATTCCCACTCCTCATACACATGATGGGATACTAAAAATCTTTATCTTATTCTTTTTAATGCAAGAGTAATAATTTAATACCTTACTTAACTTATGAATGGATGATGAAATCGTGGCACGATATTGTAAAAATCTGTGGGGGAGAAATCGAACAAGGGAATCCTGCCGACATTTGTGTCAGTTGCCATGAAGTTATGAATAATATGAATATGGGAACTCAAAGTTTTTAAAGAAAGACTTGTTACAAAATCAAAGGGTGGAGTGGAGATTATGAAATATAAAGTGTCTTGTTATAATGGTAGCAGAATCTTCAAAGTAGAAGCAAATAACGAAGCAGAAGCACTCACTGAAGCAAGAAAAAGAGTTGCAAGAGATTTTTATAAAGTGATTAGAGCTGAAGGATAGTAGATTGAAGGAGGAAAATATGGGTGATAACGAACTCATAGCCTATTGGATTGTAAAAGAAAAACAAAAAGAACACAGAAAAACCAAGAAAACAAAAAAGAAAAAAAGGTAAAAGTATGCAAAAACAACTCGTAATTATAGGAATCATTACCCTGCTTGTTTGTGTTGGATTAAGTGGATGCGATGAACAAATAGATGATGGTGGTGGATATTCAAAAATTGAGCTTGTATCTCATTCAGTTGTTACACAAGCGACAAATTTGAGTTATGTGACTAATGAACCCGACCAAGATTTTCGTTGGGATGATATTTCAGATGGATTCTCAGCAGATAAACTCCCAATATTAGTTAATGATTCAGAAGTAGGATACAAAGGTGCAAGATATCTCATAACAGGCACTATAAAAAATGTTGCTAGTGAAATGCTTACTACAATCCAAATGGATGCAAAGTTTTATGACAAAAATAATAACTATTTAGGAGCAAAAACACAATATATTACTAACTTGGCAAACAATAATACAAGAGATTTTCGGATTACATATACCAACTGGGATTATCCTCTTGGAAGTAATTTTACAAAGGTAAATCGTATGGAGTTTGAATTTAAATCTTTATAAGAATAAAGAGTAGACGCACTATCGTCTTTAAAGGATATAATTTTTAGTGCAGGGGAGGGATTTGAACCCCTGGACATCTTCGCATAAAACATGTGTTAAAACCGTGTCACTGCTTTCCCGACGAGGATATGTTTTTAAAGGAAAAAATCGCAGTATAAGAAAGATTTTTATATCAACATAGGATATTAATTTTTCAGAGGAAAGGAAAAAATGAAAACAAAATTTTTAATTGAGAGTATTTTTATAGCGGCAATTCTTCTCACGGCCTCTTTTTTAACTGTTGTCGGTTATCAATCAGTTCAATCAAATGATAAAAAATCTAATACGAATTCTAGCTCTGATGACTGGTATTATCTTCCTGCATTTCCTGATTATGCGCCAAACGGTCTTCCTGATTTTAATCAAACACAACAAGACGATTGGAGAGATTGGGGGGGAAAGGTAAATTTGTGTGGTGCAGTATCCCTAGCAGATATTCTTTGGTGGTTTGACTCTAAACGTGAACATCAAAGTGGTTATGCAGGGGACGGCAATGATTCTTGTTCCTTGGTCCAGGATTATCATGCACTTGGATCACCAGTCCCTGGTCCAAATTCTGATGATCATAACTATAATAATGTCAATGATAATCAAACCCCCTATTTGAGATTTAAAAGAACTGGTGAGCTCATTGAACGAATTGCGTGGTACACTAATCGTCAAAAAGATATGAAAATCCTATGCAAGACACTGGGTTCGTTAACCCCCTTCTTCTATGCATTTACATTGTTGTGTGGTATAAAAAAATGGCTTTTTGATTGCCATCTCCAAAAAAATTTTTCAGTGAAACCAATTTTTAAACCTAGTTTCTCGACAATAATAACCTATCTTCAAAATAACGCTGGTATCATTTTAGGATTGAGTAGCGTTGGTAACACTCTTAATAATTCATCATCTTCATCCTATTGGGGTCATTTCGTAGCAGTCGCTGGTATAAATCCCCTCGGATATATCGCTTTTAGTGATCCTATTCAAGATAAAATGAATCCCAGTTCAGATCCGTATGAACATAACAATGCAAGCATCGTTTCTCATGATATATGGCAGGTAAATTTCACTTCCCCTGACCCTACTAGGTCTTCATCTTGGTGGCTTCCAGACTATTTTGGTGGAGCGCTGATAATCGGCGCTCTTATCATTTCAGAGAAATCCTAAAACGTACAATAAGAAATACACTCTATAAATATAGGATTCGGTTAGAACAAAATCTGAGTTAAAACCGTGTTAATGCTTGACCGCTCATAGTATATAAAACTATCATTTTTATGGTTTTTTCAATTAACAGGAAAAAAACCACCTAAATTAATGGTAGTAAGTATAACCTTTTGTAGTATTCCCTCCGTCGGCTCATCATATCATTTTTTCTCCTGTAAAAAATACAAAAAAAATGTTATTTTATTCTCAAAAAATAGGAAAAGGGGCTTTGGACCCTTAGAACTCTTAAACAAGATCGTTAATCATACGTATAAAAAACATTGAGTATTAAAACCGTGTCAATACTTCTGATTTAGGATTTTTTTCAAGTTATTTTATACTAATTTATCC
>CAYGVY010000154.1:0-3702 GCA_964353435.1 uncultured Thermoplasmatales archaeon
AGGGCCCGAACCGGGATTTGAACCCGGCACAGAGGATCCACAGTCCCATATGTTACCAGGCTACACTACTCGGGCCATATATACAATGGGGCAATGTTTCACGACATATTCAACATTTCCTTACAATGCCTTAATGCGGTACTTTGTCTTTTGAGCCCCAAACCAGAAATCTTTATATAATATTATCGGAGAAACCTCGCAGGGTCAGCCTTAGGTTATATGCAAATCATTGGCAGAGATAATTTTTTTTATAGTTGCGAATGGGGATACTGCGTGGTCTGGGGGTTAGCGTAACACCTGCAGATGAAAATCAGTATGAGTTTTTCAACTCTGTGATAAGTTTTTCGAGTGCTTTTGCCCGATGGGAATATTGGTTTTTCTCTTCAATTGTCATTTCACCGAAGGTTTTTTCCGCGCCTTTAGGAATGAATAACGGATCGTAGCCAAATCCGTGTTGTCCTCGCGTTTCAGTCGAAATCATACCAGTGCATTCACCAACGACAATCACGGGTTTCTTACCGGGTTCACTATACGCGTACACCGATCGGAACACTGCTTTTCTGTTTTTTACCCCATCAAGTAATCGTAATATTCCGGGCAACCCGATCGTGAAAAACACGTACTTCGAGTACACCCCAGGAAAACCCTGAAGCGCATCTATAAACAATCCTGCGTCTTCAAGCATGAATGTTTTGTGAAACTTCGCTCGGACATGTTCAATCCCCTGTTGTGCGACTTCCTCGAGGCAATCAGTTTGTACCTCAGGATATCCGAGATCCTTTTGCACTACTGAAAACCCAAGCGTTCGTAGTTTCTCTGTCGCCTCCCTTACTTTTCCCTTGTTGCTGGTAATAAAATACAGTGTTTTCATCGATACCTGCCTCGCCGCACAATATCCTCAATCTTTTTCATAACTGCGGATGCATCTCCTCGAAATTGTTTTTTATATCCTTCAAACACATACTCAAAACAATGCGAATACTTTGAATGGGTCGACTCAAACGCTTCCATAAGTACGTGTAAATCCACCCCTTTGGCCTCCATCTCACCATTTTTACAGCCAAGCCCAAAATCAATGAAATAAATACGATCATTAAGAAGAATCATGTTCGATGTGGTGATATCACCATGGATGATTTCATGATTGTGAAGTCGTGCGATGCTCTCCCCTATCTTCTGACAGATTTGTTTTCGCTCTGATTCATTAAATGAATTCAGGATATCTTTCACGCGTTTCCCTGCGAGATATTCCATGGTAATAATGCCCTTGGCAAGATCAATATCATATAGGAGGGGGACCGAGACACCATACGACCGTGATTCCGCTATCAGCTTTGCTTCTTCTTTTGTTCGTGATGCGATAAGAAGAGTATCAATTTCCTTAATCCTATAAGCCTTTTTAACGCGCCGTTTCTGAACAACGGTTTTCCCCATGTATTTCGACAAGCAGATCTCTGCTTCAGCGCCACGGTAGAGGATTTTTTTAGTCACGCCAGCTGACCTCCACCATATCGGTTCGGTACCGCTGGTTAATGATGCTTTCGCCAATGCTCATCCGCAGACCACTGTCGTACATCAGGAATCCAAGCCATGCGATCATTGCACCGTTATCGACACACACGTCTCTTGAGGGGACAAAAAATGTTGCGCCCCGGTCTCTAGCCATTGTCTCTACCATTTCTCGAAGACGTTTGTTGGAAGCTACCCCCCCACCAAGCAGCACTTCTTGTTTTTCGGTATGCGCCATCGCCCGCTCCGTTACCTCAGTAAGCATCGCAAAGGTTGTCTCCTGCATCGAATAACAAACATCCTCCAATGATTGTCCTTTTGAAACGTAGCTCTCCGCAGCGGTCAGCAAACCAGAAAACGCGATATCCATTCCTTTAATCGAATACGGAAGCGGCAGATAGCGTGCACCTTTTTTTGCCAGCTCCTCAATTTTTGGTCCACAAGGAAACTCCAGGCCAACAGCTCTGCCGAACTTATCCAGACAATTACCGATACCAATATCAAGTGTTTCTCCAAAGACACGGTATTTACCTTCTGCAAACGCGATGACTTGTGTGTTTGCGCCAGAGACATACAACAACACCGGGTCTGTACATCCTCTCACCGTGCCCCGACCGATCTCCAGATGTGCGACACAATGATTCACGCCCATAATAGGTTTTTCGAGGGTTAACGCAAGTGCACGTGCTGCGGTTGCCGCGGTGCGAAGACAGGGACCAAGCCCAGGACCCTGAGAAAACGAGACAAGATCGATATCAGCGAAGTCAACGCCTGCTTTCTGAACAGATTCAGAGATAAGGTCAGCGATGTAGGTGGCATGATGATTCGCCGCCTCCCGGGGGTGAATCCCACCCTTCTCGGGTTTGTAGGTCTTGATGAGATTGGAAAGAATTTGACAGTTTCCTTTCACGTCTTTGATGATACCGACGCCGATTGAATGTGCAGTGCCTTCAATACCGAGACAAATCATCAACAGTGGGTAATAAGAATAACATAAAATACATTTGGTTCACCGGAAGAAACCATTTATTTTTCAACAACGACTTCTTCTTCGTACATATAGATATAACCTTTTTTAATCAACAAGAGAACCACACCGACAACACCGAGGATGATACTCACAATAATTAGAATAAGAAGCCAGGGAAAATTAGAAAAGATGTTTTTCTGCGGGATCACTTGTTCTTGATATGGCTGGATTTCCCCTATTGTTGGAACGTAGAGATACTCCCATCGTCCATCGCTATCATCATCAATCAGAAACACCCCGCCGCCTTTCCATTGAATATCATTCGAACCACCACCGGAGGGATTATACAAAGTTCCATTATAGTGTGAGCTGTAGATGATATGATAATAAATGTCGTTGAGAAATACAAGATCAATAGAGGTTCCGTTGTCCTCTGATGTATTTTTCATGTTGACCCGGACAGGATAAGACCATACCGATTCAAGGCCGTACTGGTTCCTTGCCTGAACTCGTATGGAATACTCCCCAGGTTTTTCCCATGCAAAAGAATGATAAGAACTGGAGCCTGAGGGAACATAGGGTGTCCACTCCGACAGATTTCCATTTCCGTAATCGAATCGATAGGATATCTGATATTCATGAGGGTCAGTCGTCAAAGCAGAGTAGGTATATTCATTCCCGATGATGCCTTGGATCTTCCCGGTTCGCAGTATGGGTTTATTTGGAAAATCATTACTGGTATAGGTGGTAATGTCCACTGTTAAAGGGTCCGACCAGACGCCTTCAGGGACTTGTTCGCTTTTGAAATTCATTCGGAGTTGATACGTTCCTGGTGTGCTCCAATGATGGGTTTGAACAATGGAGGTCTGATTCCCCTCAAGCTGCAACCATGTCGTTGCGGTTCCATCACCCCAGTCAAACATCCAGAATGAAAAATGATTCATTGTCACGATTACGTATTCGTATTCGATACCCACAAAACCAAATGTTGTACCAACGGGTGTTGTCGGAATGTACATCGGGGTCTTTGCAAAAACAATCGGTGCCATGCTTACAACAGTAAAGATGATGAGTGGGATCACAAAAAGAACAACAGTTATTTCAGAAAAGATACGATGAGCGTTCTTGTTACCGCTACATATGTACTTTTTCGGTTCTCTGTGCATCCCTTAACCCATCAAAAAATCATGTTTTATGTATATATACTTTGTTGGCATGTGCCG
>CAYGVY010000155.1:0-3684 GCA_964353435.1 uncultured Thermoplasmatales archaeon
GGGAGCGCAACAATACCTGTTTTCTGCTTGGCCGCCTCGACCGTCAGCACGCTATGCATATTTTCGTTCAGAAGCTTTTCGGCATTAGCGTAAATGGTTTGAACGAGTGCTTGGAGCTCATCTTGGATTGCTTTTTCTGCGTCTTTCAGAGGTACTGATTTCTTTTTGCTGATGTCCCGTCGTACCATCGTGAGTTCATTTTTTTCAACATCTTTTGGTCCGATTTCTACTCGCAGAGGTACTCCTTTTAACTCCCAGTCGTAATACTTATTTCCAGGGGTTGTCTCCCGGTCGTCGATATGGGATCGTATCCCCTCGTTGAGTAGTTTCTTGTGCAAGGTTTCACTTGCTTCGAGAACACCTTTTTCTTTTCCTTTAAAAATAATGGGTATAATCACCACCTGAAGCGGCGCTACCTCAGGAGGTATGATGAGTCCTTTGTTGTCCCCATGAACCCCGACGAGTGCACCAAGTAATCGCTCGCTCATGCCGTACGTGGTCTGATGACAGAACGCATGAGCCCCTTTTTCTGTTTCATAGGAGATCTCATATGGTTTAGCAAAATTATCACGGTACTGATGAATAGACCCTATCTGCAGAGTTCTTCCCGAAGGCATAAGCACGTCGATGCTGATGGTATAATACGCCCCGGCGAATTTATCCCAATCCGGTCGTTTACTGAACACATAAGGTAAGCAGAGTTTCTGTAAAAGTCGGTGTGCTATCTCTTTATCTTCTTTTATCTGCCGTTCTGCGTCCTCAAAATCAACATGACAGGTGTGTGCCTCAAAGAAATGGATCTCTCGTACCCGGATAAACGCCCGTGTTTGCTTCGTTTCGTACCGGAAGGTGTTTACGATTTGGAAGGTCTTTAACGGTAAGTCGGTATGGGAACGAATCCAGAGTGAGAATATCGGGTACATGGCGGTCTCTGAGGTTGGTCGAAGAAGCCAGCGTTCTTCCAGTTGGTTGATACCTGCGTGAGTGACCCAGAATACTTCTTTTCCGAATCCTTCGATATGTTCTTCTTCTTTTTTAAAGAACGACTCAGGTATTAACAATGGAAAACAGACTTCTTCATGGTTGGTTTTTATCATCTCATCCCTAATAAGGCGGTCAACGTTGTTCATCAGTTTCCAGCCATAGGGTCTCCAGATGTTCATCCCTTTGATCGGATATCGTTTATCACATAAGTCAGCAAGTTCAACGATTTCGTTGTACCACTCGTTGAAATCCTCGCTTTTTTTTACCTTTGTCTCCGGCATAGCCTTTTCACTATTTCAACCAAAAAGAGATATCTTGTTTTTAAAGATACTGGTTTGTTTCTATACCCCTCTGCCTTCCTTTGCTTTTCTTCGAAGTTCTGTTGACCTGCATTTCCTGCATCGCTCTGCTTTAATTGCGTTGGATGCACCACATTTCATGCAGATTTTCTTGTTTAATAATCGGTTTTCAGCTTCTGGGAATCGTGTCATCGGTTATCGCCTTGGTGTATCGAGAATAAACATATTGTATTTAAATATGATGTCACTGCTCTCGTTCTTGTTATCGACTGTAAGAACACCTTGTGATAGGGTTTGGATATGAAACCAAGGAAAAATCGATTAAAAAACATTATTTTCCTCTTCTTTCTTCTCTTTTCTGTATGGGTACTTCTTCAGTTTCTCGCGCCTCTTGCATTGCCAACAGGGAGTGTCTCTGATCTTTCTGGTGTTGTTGCTTTCTCCGATAATGATCAAGTAATTGGGAACATGTCGTTTCCCTGGAACGTTGTCTATACAAGTGGTGATCGGTTGTGTCATCAACAAGCGAGTCGATCGTTGTTCTTGAATGGGAATGAGATGCCGTTTTGTGCTCGGTGTACCGCTATCTGGCTTGGGCTTGCTATCGGACTTGGGTTTATGGTTTTATATACGATAGATTTAAATGAGAAGTTCTTAGTTGCGATTATTCTTAGTCTCATTCCAATTGGTGTTGATGGCATAGGGCAATTGTTTGGATACTGGGAGAGTACAAATCTCATTCGGATTCTTACTGGTCTTCCTGCAGGAATTATCTGCGGGATTTCGATTGGAATTATTTTTGATGAACTCCGTACCATGCAGGTGTTTCATCGTTTTCATATTTTTAAAAAACCTAAGACATAATCTTTATAACGTTTGATAGATATTCTAGTGTATACTGAATGATACCGGGTAAGGAGAGATAGTATGGATGAAACACCAGTAAAAAAAATTGAAGGCACAGTAAAATTGAAACGACTTGACCCATGGTCTGTAGCAAAGGTCTATGCAGTTCTCGGCCTGATAGCTGGGTTAATATCTGGCGTTTTTATAGCTGCTGCTGCAGCGATGGCGTCATCATTACCTGCGGGGACCACAACCGCGGCAGGTATGGGCCTATGGATCGGTTTAGGTGTAATGATGGTTATCATTGGACCGATCTTAGGTGCAATAGCTGGATTACTTGGTGGAATTATTGGCGCTGTCCTTTACAATATTGTTGCAAAATGGGTTGGCGGCATCGAAATGAAGTTTGAATAAACACAACTTCTTTTCTTTTTTCTTTATCGAACAAAAGTATTTTTGTTAATATTCAATCGAGGTTTCTTTATTGGAAATCTTTTCTTGCTCTGAACACGAGCAATGTTCCCACTAATGATACGATATTCGGTATAAAAAAGAAGAGTGGCGAAATTGCGAACATCCCTACGATACCACCTATAAGAGCCAACCAAAACATTCGTCTCTGGAGTGCTACTACACCCCCTATTATCGTAAATAATGATAAACCAATACCAAGTACCCCGCAGAAATTGAAAACAGCAGCTAACTCTTCACTGGTTATATTCATATTATCGTATACGCCTGTATTCATCAATATATCAATAAAATCTGGAGATATCATGATATAAACCCAATGAATTATTGTGATTATCCCAGCTATTATTAGTATAATACCAGCGATTTTTAGCATTGAGTTTTTACTTCGAGAATGTTGGAGATTTTCTTGTTCACTATTTGGGTTGGAGAAATCGTTTATTGATTGTAAATCCATTGATGGTGATTTTTCCGTTTCCATACATACACCTTTTTCGTGGATAATAATTATTTGCCTTTTATGTCTATTTCTTTTTGCGTTCGTTTCCGTCGTTGACTTTCGTGCAGTATCCGTGGCATGATCTTTTTTGTTGCATACCAATACACAATAATTCCATATACGACAAGGCTGATCTGAAGATAACTTATGGTGAATAAATTTGTTACCCCAATGACCGTAGTAATCGGTATCTGAAGGAGTATTGCAAAGGTGAGATAGGTTGAGAGTTTGTGGGAATAAACACCGTATCCGATGATTGCCCCGGTTGCAGCGTGGAAGAGAATAATACCGAATGATCCGATGATGGCTGCGATAAATGCGACATTTATTTCTTGAAAATTTCCCATGATAATGGCCGCAGGGGTAAACACCGATCCAAATCCTAGCCCAAGTGAAAGACCATAAATCGTTGTCTCTTGTTTCTCCTGAAATCTCCCAAGGTTAAGCACGATGGTTTTAGAAAGTTGCTCAAGGACCGGAAAGAGGATAATGTAGAAAATGAGACCGATTTCTCCTGTTCGTCCTGTTAAAAGTTCAACAACTGCTGATATAAATCCGATGATGATACCAACGATGAAAGTTAAG
>CAYGVY010000156.1:0-1301 GCA_964353435.1 uncultured Thermoplasmatales archaeon
AGTAGCGTTTATGGTTACGCCTCGAAGTGGAATACAACCTTGTTCGCACCCTTCACCTTCATACAGGTTATAGGTGATATTTGCATAAAAATCGGTTTGGGACTTCATCATCTATGTTGTCTTCTGAGATTTCAGGTTACTGGATACATATCCAGCGTTTGTCGCGAAGATTAATGAAAAGATTCCGAGCAACACCACCGCCATTTTCACCATGGCTGACGATATTTTTTTCATATATTTTTCCCCTTATCAATTACGTAATTAACAATAGTTAATTATATATAGTGTAGCTTAAAATGACTTAATTTTCTTGAAAAAAGTCACCTTTGAAAGAAATTGGAAATCTTTATTAGTCCATACGTTCTTCTAAGGATGATTACTATGGATGAGCACGTCGTTTTTATTAAAAACGGTGAAGAAAAAAATAAAACGATAAAACCAGGGAAGCTTTATCGATTAATGATAAAATCACATATGATGGAAGCGATCATCGCAGAACTTGATCCTCACACGGAATCAAAATTGTTTCAACACGATGGCGAGGAAATGCATCTTGTTCTGCAGGGTGAAATGGAATATACGGTTGGTGAAAAGACCTATAAACTCTCAGAAGGAGACATCCTCTGGCATAAATCCATGTTGAGACATCATGCACGAAATACCGGCGGTGAAAAAGTAGTGTATATCACTGTAGGAACGCCACCGAGTTTCATGTCAAGTATGGTATAACTCATCAAAATACAAACAATCACCACTCATGATTTTTTTTATTACTCCCTGTTCTGTTCTAAGAAGAAGAAACCCGGACTGGTCGATATCAGAGGCTATTCCTTGAAATGTTCCTGTGGATGTTTGCACGCGAATTGTTTTACCAAGCGTATCTGTATGGGTTTTCCATTCATCGATAATTCTATCGTACTGTTGTTCTATAAAAAGTTTGTAAAAGCTCCCAAACTGTATGAAGAATTTCCTTAGGAATTCATGATAATCAACAGGACTACCTAACTCATGGATCATTGACGTGGATCGAGGTTGAATATCCATGGAGAAATGCGTTATGTCGATATTGAGATTCATCCCAATCCCAACCACCACATAGTTGATCGCGTGTCCAATTACTTCTGATTCAAGAAGGATCCCGGCGATTTTCTTACCGTTCACCCGGACATCGTTTGGCCATTTAATGGTTGCATGAAGACCGTACGATTCGATGGTTTTGGTGAGAGCGAGTGCCGCAACAAAGGGGAGAAGCGATGTCTTCTCCGCTGATATCCTTGGTCGTAGAATAAAAGATAGATAGA
>CAYGVY010000156.1:1401-3678 GCA_964353435.1 uncultured Thermoplasmatales archaeon
ACGTTTAGACATTGATTATTTCTGCTGTTGACCACTGTTCGAGGCCATAATGACTGCTTGGACAGCTGCCATCGCGGCTGCGGTCTTAGGACCAGATGATTGCGCTTTTGTTTCTTGAACGTATTTTACGACTTGGTCAAGGATGTTGTACCGGGGAATGAAGCTGGTATCGTAGGTGCCTGCTCGCCATTGCGGGTTATTCATGACGACCTGATGGAACGGGATGTTGTTTCGCACGCCGCCAATCTGGAATTCCCAGAGTGCTCGTTTCATTCGTTCAATCGCCCGGGGTCGATCCTCACCCCAAACAATGAGTTTTGCTATCATGGAATCGTAAAACGGTGGAATCGTAAACCCGGGGTAGACGCCGGAGTCAATACGGATACCAGGGCCACTCGGTTCTGCATATCGGATGATTTTCGCAGGAGCTGGCATGAAGTTATTCAATGGGTCTTCCGCATTAATCCTACATTCAATCGCATGGCCACGTGGGCGAATATCCTTCTGATCATATTCAAGTTCCAAACCAGAAGCGACACGGAGCTGTTCTCGTGCGAGATCAACACCGGTTGTGACCTCAGTAATTGGGTGTTCTACCTGCAGCCGGGTGTTCATCTCAAGGAAATAATACTTTCCGTCTTTAAACATGAACTCACAGGTACCTGCATTGTAGTATCCCGCGGTTTTTGCTGCAAGGACTGCTTGTGTACCAATCTCTTTTCTTAGCTCAGGTGTCAAAGCACAGGACGGTGTTTCCTCAATAAGCTTCTGATGTCGTCGTTGAACACTGCATTCACGTTCAAAACAATGAATCAGATGACCTTTCTTATCACCGATCACTTGGAACTCGATATGACGTGGGTTCTCGATGAATTTTTCAATAAAAACAGAATCATCGCCAAACGAATTCTTTGCAAGCTGTCGGACTGTAGAGAGCGCTTTTTCCATCTGTTGTTCGTCATCTACTTGTTGGATTCCAATTCCTCCGCCACCAGCCGAGGCTTTCAACATTACTGGATAGCCGACCTCATGGGCGATGTCTTTTGCCCGTTCATGATCAGCAATCGCTTCTGTGACTCCTGGGACGACAATGACGCCTGCTTTAATCATGGATTTCTTCGAGTCAATCTTTGATCCCATGAGTTTCATCGCGGAAACCGGCGGGCCAATGAACTCAATCTTATTTTTCTTGCACAATTCCGCAAACTCAGAGTTCTCCGCCATAAACCCGTAACCCGGGTGGATCCCTTCCGCGCCGGATTTCAATGCAGCATCGATGATCTTCTGTTTATTCAAATAACTTTGACTTGCTGGACCTGGGCCGATATTGTACTTCTCATCGGCGTATTTAACAAATAATGCGTGTTGGTCAGCATCCGAGTACACAGCAACGGTCGCAATCCCAAACTCTTTGCACGCCCGCATGATTCGTATTGCAATTTCCCCGCGGTTTGCAATGAGTACTTTATTTAACATGATACATCACCAATTTTAGAGGATCTGCATGAGAAGATCTCCGCTACTCACCGGAGCTCCTTCTTTTACGTAGATTTCCTTCACTTCCCCTTCTGCTTCACATTTAATCTCTTGTTCCATCTTCATGGCTTCAATTGTCGCGATGATATCCCCTTTCTTGACCTTGTCGCCTTTCTTTACTTTTACTTTCAGGATGGTCCCTTGCATGCTTGATTTAATGCCACCTTCGATATCCTTTGGTTTTTCTTGCGGGGTTGTACCTCCTGCACCAGCGACAAGATACCCACCAGAGGGGATGACCTTGACTTCGTATGGTTCTCCATCGACCTCAACTTGGAATTCTGTAGGAATTTGTACAGATCCTCCTCGTTTTTCGGGAGGCTGTGTCTCAAGCCATAGTTGTTTTACTTCAGGGAATGATTGTTTCACCATCGCTCTTGTAAATTGGTGGTCAATGGGAAGAGGTAAACCATCAGAGGTGAACTCTGCGATCGCTTGGCCTTTCAGGAACTTCAGACCGACCTGGGGATAGAGGATATAGGTCATAATGTCTTCTTCTTTCTTTATGAGTGATCCGCCATCGATTTCCTTTAATTCTTTCTTCTTTTGATCCCAGAGAGGTTCTAATAAATCTGATGGTCGGCATTCGATGACATCTTCTTTCCATTTCGGCCCGAGAACCTTCTTCATGACCTCTGGTTTGATCTCCGCAGGTGGTTTCCCATACATACCGCGGCAGTAATCTTTGGTTTCTTTTGGAATGACTTTGTATCGTCCGTGCAACACATTCATGACTGCTTG
>CAYGVY010000157.1:0-3625 GCA_964353435.1 uncultured Thermoplasmatales archaeon
CTTTCGCTGCGAGTTATCAAATACCAGCGAGACCTTACAATACTTTGATGGATTCTTCCGGTTTTTCCCACCATTAAAAATAAGGTCTGTGAGTCGACCTGCTCGCATGACCTTTGAGCTTTTCGGACCGAGCACAAAGAGAATCGCATCAACAATATTGCTTTTTCCAGAACCATTTGGTCCAGTAATTGCAGTAAATCCAGGATAGAATGGTACAATTAATTTATGCCCGAAGGACTTAAAATTTTCCATCTCAACTTTTTTAAGATACACAGTCATCCCTTTCCACTATGAAGCAAATCCGCTCCTATGTTTACCGCTATCCGGCATCCCATTAAGGAGAAACAGAAAACTGTATATAAAATTTTGGAGATAATTGTTATCTTCTGTTGATTTGTGGTTTTGAGAAAAATTAAGCTAATTTAAAGAGCATCCTTAAGGAGGGATTTTCTATATAACCTGCTACGTTTATAAAGAAATAGTAAGTATAGGACACTCGCACTGCAGAAAGTAAGGATGAGTTTGTAATGATCGTCTGTGAAGGCTTAACGAAAACGTTTGGTTCGATTACAGCGATACAGGATTTTAACATTGAGATTCCAGATGGCCGTATTTTTGGTCTTCTTGGGCCGAACGGTGCAGGTAAGACGACGACAATGCGGATGCTCTCCTGCCTCATCCAACCGACAGCGGGAAGCGCACATATCAATTCGTATGAGATTGGGAAGAAAGAAGACGCGCAGAAAATCCGTAGTATGATTGGTCTGCTCCCAGAGGTACCCGGTTTGTATGAAACCCTTGGGGCGTACAAGAACCTTGATTACTACGCACAGTTCTACGGCATCCCAAAGACACACCGTGAAGAATCAATAAAGACAACGCTCACAAACCTTGGTTTATGGGATCGACGAAACGAGCCGGTTGGCGGGTTTTCCAAAGGGATGAAACAGAAGATTGCTATCGCGCGAGCATTAATCCATGACCCGAAATATATTTTTCTTGATGAGCCGACCGCAAGTCTAGACCCCGCAGCAGCAAAAATGGTTCGAGAATATATCCTTGAGTTGAAATCCCAGGGCGACACGATTCTTATCAACACGCATAATCTTTCGGAAGCAGAACGCATTTGTGACACGGTCGCGCTGGTGAAAAACAGAACCGTAAAGATTGGGAGCCCAAAAGAGTTAGCGCGAGGGTTGTTTGCGCGAACAATCAGCATTACGATGCAGAAGATCCCACCGTCGTTACTCAATGATATTTCGTCTCTGGATTTTATCTCACAAGCACAGGTTAACGGGAATCAGTTGATCTTGAATGTGAGGAACCCAGAAGAAGACAACCCACGGGTGGTCTCCTGGTTGATGAAACAAGGCTTGCATGTTCAATTTGTCACCGAGGAGGAACATTCTCTAGAAGATGTATACCTGAAACTCATCGAGGAGGGTGGTCGGTAATGCGCTGGAGGAACGCATGGATTGTGATGCGCAAGGACCTTGATGAGTTCAAGAAACAGAAACTCGTGATCGGGTCGATCATCGCAATGCCAATTGTCCTAGGAGTTGTCTTACCACTTGTTATGTTTGTACCGATGGTGACCATGGTCCCGCTTGAGAGGCCATGGGACGTCGACGGACTTCTTGAAATTGGTACATTACCTGATGATGCTCGTGCGCCGTGGACAAATCAGACAATGGAAAATACTTCGCTTAGTTCAACAGTCATCAGTCATAAAATTCTCAAAAACACTCATCTCAATAATTGTATCATATTGTCTTGTGTTCTTGATAACACAACAGTGGTAGATTCAACTATTCAAAATAGTTCTGTTTCTAGTTCATTTCTCAATAACGTAACGGTGATTCGTTCAGAGGGAACAGGACTGGATGGGAGATACGTCCTTGCTGTTTCATCAAACCTAGCATTTAAAAAAACTAAACCATCGGATATCGATCAGGTGCTTCCAATGATGTTTAACATGGTGCTGATGATCTTTATTATTGTACCTGCGACCCTTCCGACGATTATCGCCACGTATAGTATTGTCGGAGAGAAGAATAATCGGAGTTTAGAGCCATTGCTTGCGACACCGACAACTGATGGTGAGTTACTCGCTGGGAAGATTTTTTCTGCGTTTATTCCCTCGATGGGATCGACGCTGCTTGCATTCACGTTAGGGGTAGTTTTACTTGATGTTGTACTGATCCCAAAGGTAGCATATCCCTTATTACCGAATCTTACTTGGATTCTATCGATGCTTTTATTGGCACCAACCGCTTGTTTAATGAGTGTTCTTGCCTGTGTCTTGGTTTCCTCAAAAGTCAGTGATGTTCGGGCGGCGCAACAACTCGGCGGGTTTATCGTCATGCCCGTCGTGGTGCTTATGCTTGGGGTTTTATCCGGGTTTATTTTTCTTTCACCAGTCATGATTTTTATTTTTTCAGGCTTGTACGGGGGTATTGATCTTGGGTTGTTTTATTTTGCCAGAGCAATTTTCAATCGAGAAACAATTCTCACTCAATGGACGTAGAAAGAAGAGCTTTAGTTTCTACTGATATGTTATTCCTTTTGACTGATTTTCCCGTAGAAATCTTTGCATCAGGAAGTTCAATATTGATTTGGAATAGAATTGGGAAGAATATTTATAAAGAACACAAAAATATTTGGATAGGAACATGTCGATATCGTCATGGAGGTAGAAGCATTTCCCTCTCGAAGTCAGTCTATTATGGAACATATGTATTTGAGTCAAATAGCAACCAGATGAGACGTTTTCCTCATGATATCCAAATTGAACCCGTACAACATTTAAAAGATTTTAAAATATTTTATCATGTTCCGTTTCAAGTCTACTGTGATGATCCTTTCTGGGTTCCTCCTTTTTGGAACGAAATGAAGGATTTCTTTAAAAAAAAGAATCCTTTTTGGTCACATGCAGAGTGTCAATTATTTATCGCTAGGAAAAATAACGAAGTTGTCGGTCGAATTGCCGCGATAATCGACTCTACATACTGCGAAACAGTGGGGGAAAAAATAGGATATTTTGGTTTTTTTGAATGTGTTCAAGATTTCGAATGTGCTAACGCGTTATTACAAATAGCTCAGGACTGGCTTATAGCAAAAGAAATGAAAGTAATGCAAGGTCCAATTGATGGACGTATCGATGTTGGCTGTGGTTTTTTATATACTGGGTATAACTCACGGCCAAGTTTACTTTCCACATATTCACCAGCATATTATGTCACGTATGCTGAAAAATTTGGTATGAAAAAGGTCGGGGATCAATTCCTTTATTACATCGATTTAACAAAACCGATTCCCAAAAAACTTGAAGAAAAGGCACGACAGTGTGTTGCATCAGAGGTACAGGTTCGTCCGTTTAATCGCCTACGAACACAGAAAGAACTGAAATGGTGGGTCGAACTTTTTTTAGAAACCTTTTCAGATCACTGGGGATATGTCCCTGTTTCCGTAGAGGAGGTTAAGACACGCTTTGGAGTCAAACAATTACGATGGTTTGTTGATTCTCGGTTATTTTTAGTTGCGGAAATCAACGGTTCACCAATTGCTTACATCTGGTCAACACCAGATTACAATCAGATATTTCAGAAAATGAATGGACGATTAG
>CAYGVY010000158.1:0-3623 GCA_964353435.1 uncultured Thermoplasmatales archaeon
CCTAGTCCCTTTTTTACGTACTCTTCTTTTATATCATGAAGGATTACTTCGTATCCTGCTTTTGCGGCTACGAGTGCGATCCCATGACCCATGGTTCCCGCGCCGATTATACCTATCTTTTTTATGGTCATCTGTTTTCCTCCTATCGTTCCACAATCATAGATACCGCATGACCACCACCAAGGCAGATGGTAGCCAGACCCCGATGTTTCTTGTAGTGTTTCATCGAATGAAGTAATGTTACAAGTATACGAGACCCGCTGCTGCCGATAGGGTGACCAATGGCGATTGCACCGCCATGGACATTGAACTTTTCCGAAGGTATACCTATCTCTTTGATGAGTGCTGCTGAGGCAGAGGAGAACGCCTCGTTATGCTCCACAAGATCGATATCGTCAATCGTGAGTTTCATCTTCTTAAACAGATTTCTGAGTCCAGGGATTGGTGCTTCCATGACATACTCTGGTTTTACGCCGGTGGTATCATATCCTTTAATGGTCGCGAGTATCTCAAGGTTTTCTTTTTTTGCTTTCTCTTTGCTCATCACGACCACCGCGGATGCGCCATCGGTTATCTGTGAGGCGTTTCCCGCGGTAATCACGCCTCCTTCTTTGAAGAATGGTTTTAAGCCTCCAAGGCTTTCCATGGTTGTATCTTTGCGGATGCCTTCATCGTGTGCAAAAAATAGGGGATCTCCTTTCTTTTGTTTTATTTCCACTGGGACTATTTCGTCTTTGAATTTGCCGGTCTCTGTTGCTTTGGCTGCTTTCTGATGGCTTCCGTAGGCAAGCTCATCGCAGTCCTTCCTGGTTATCTTGTATTTTTCTGCGACGATTTCCCCGGTCATCCCCATATGGAAATTATTGTACGCATCCCAGAGGCCATCATGAACCATGGAGTCGATGATCTTCCCGTCGAAGATACGATACCCGAACCGCGCCTTATCTAAGAGATAGGGGCAGTTGGTCATGCTCTCCATGCCTCCTGCGATGATGCAGTCTGCGTCACCGAGTTTTATTGCCTGGGCTGCGAGAATAACTGCCTTGAGTGACGATCCGCAGACCTTGTCAATATGAAAACAACCGACTTCGTATGGGATTCCTGCTGCGATAGCGGCCTGTCGTGCGACATTCTGGCCTAGACCAGCGGAGACGACGTTTCCCATGATCACTTCGTTGATTTCTTTTGGTTGTATCCCTGTTTTTTTCACGGCTTCTTTTATGACGATTCCCCCGAGTTGAGGTGCGGAAAAGCCTTTGAGAGTACCATCAAATTTTCCCTGCGCTGTTCGGAGCGCTGCTACAATGACTGCTTCATTCATAATTTTGTATGCCTCCACCATATTATTTTTATGGAGGATGCAATCCGGTGTTCATTTAAAACATTTTCCAAAATATCATATCCAGAGAGTGGAAAAACAATTTTTTACGAGGTGATAAAAATGAAGAAGGAAGGGAAAAAATTAGGGGGATAATATGAAGAACGTAAAACGTCCCTTCCTCCTCTCCTTATTACGCTTCCTGTATACATCTCATAATATTTTTTTCTTTTGATATACGTTATCATGAATAAGATTGACATTTAAAAATGTTTCGAAATTTTAATAACGAATTATCTGTCAGAACCGAGAATTTTTATAATTACTTATTCATAATAAAATATTTTCCCGCTAAACATCACTTTTGATAACATTTTTCTTTCCTGTTTACCCGTGGCAAATGTCCGCTTTGTCGTTTTTCCCGAGAAGCTTTATAAAGGTTTAATGACAGAGAGTAGCAAGTCATTAATTAACATGATATAGAATGGCAGGAACGGAAGGAGATGGAGAGAAAGCACATAAGGAGATTATTCACTCTTCTTACGACAGTATTATTTCTTAGTATTATCTTTTTTGTTCCGGGAATCACTGGAGTAACAACACCAAAGAACACCGTACATGACCCCGTCATATTGGAAGATATTTCTACGGTTACTACCACCATTCAAGACGCCATCAACAACGCACTACCAAATTCAACGATCCTACTACCTGCAGGAACCTTTACAGAAATTCTGACCATCAATAAACCACTCCACCTCAAAGGAGAAGGAGCAACACGAACCCTTCTTTCCCCCACCTCGGCAAACAACGGATATGCTATCCGGATCATCGCCAAAGGAGTTACCCTTAGTGATCTAGACATCACCAACAAAGGACCGGGGCTCTATACAACCTGCGTAAAAATCAGCGCCTCCAACACCACCATACAGAACTGCACGTTCCACGACACCCCCATCGGGATAGCCATCTGGAACTCAGAAAACACCATTTCCGGATGCAAGTTCAGCGGCTGCGACGACGAAGGAATCGTGCTCTTAGGCACGTCCACAACAGCATGCACCAACAACACCATCATCTCCTGTAACTTTTATGAAAACTGCGACGGCATCGAACTCCAATATGCCACAGACAACACCGTTGAATACTGTACTTTTACTCAAAACACGCATGCAGGCATCGACGCCATAGAATCAAACAATAACAACAACATCATCTCCCATTGTAAGTTTACCGACAATCAAGCATTTGGTCTCTACCTCGCTGGCTCCTCGTATAATCTGATAACACAGTGTTCGTTCTCTGATGATACCGTCACCTTTGTTCAAGCATCGGACAATACCCTTCTGAGGACCCAGGTAGCACACATAAATCTTATGGAAGATTCCTCCCTTCTCATAGAACAGTGTGAAGATATCATCCCATCAAACATCATCTCACAGCAGTCTTCCTTCGAAATACGAACAGACCAATCAGAACAGATTTCTCAAGAAAAAAACAGTCATACAACGGTCTATCATCCGCTTCTTCTCAGCTTGCTGTCTCGTTTTAAAATTCTGAAATCGCTCTATGAACAACTCCGTCAATCACGAATGTAAAAAAAAGAAAAAAAAGAGAGGGGATATTATTTTACTGGTTTCCGTGGGTTCTTTGTTGATGATTTCTTCGGAGTTGTTGTCTCCATTTCTTGTACAGGTTGTGTTTGGTTCTCTTTTTTCCTCCGAGTCAACAACAAGATGAGCAGGAAGAGCACGGCGATAAAACCGAGAATGCCACCTAAAATCATAAGAGGTGATAACATCTGGTTTTCTTCTTCTTTGGGATAGGTAGTTACCTGCTTTGTCTGTGGATCATAGATGTCATCCCAGACACTGTCATTATCAGAGTTAATCAGATAGGTCCCATCATCCTGCAATTCTACAGGGGTGGTCAACCCAGTGCTATTGCTGTAAAACATATCATAGATCCCATCGCCGTTCGTATCTATAAGATAGCCTAAATCACCTACGTATTGGGCATCGATTAAGATAGCATTCGAGGTTGTCGCTGATTCTGTTTTGTTGTCCGATGCTTTCACGGAGATCACATAGCGTCCTGCAGCAGACCATGTATGTGATTGTGTTGCCGCTATCCCGCTTGCAAAGAAATCGGTTGTAATGGTCTGTCCATCGCCCCAAGAAAAGATGTATTTTATAGAATCATTGTCTGCATCGGTGGACATCGCCTGGAAATTGTAGGATATGTTCTTATGGCCTGACACCCCTGGGCCACCGGTCAGAGTGGGCGTGGTGGGTGGGTTATTTGC
>CAYGVY010000159.1:0-3611 GCA_964353435.1 uncultured Thermoplasmatales archaeon
GTGATTAACTCTTTTGCAGGAACATCATACGCTGTTGTCATAGGAATTCTCTTCCTTTCTCGTGAAATTGGGTATCGGTAATAAACCATATGTTATTTAAGCATATTGGCTGCTAAATCAGCTATCCTGGCCCCCTAAAAACGCCTTATTATTTATTCATGGTTTGCGAGTTGCTGAGGAACGCTCACGTAATGGAATCCGACTATACTTCTTGCATTTACTACAGTAGGTGATAATCATCCCACGATGGATGCGGACTCGGCAGGTCAACGGTGGAAGCAGATAGCAGTAGCAGTGTTTACAAAACCGGCGTGTATGCTCTGTAGGGATAGAAACAAGATATTTCATAGAAATCTTTCGTGCTAATGCGACGTACCGATCAGACAAGTTTAGTTTCCCTTCAAGGGCACATTCTTCCGCAAGAGAAAAAAGGTAATGAATCCGATGACGTGCAATGTTTTTTTGCACCTTCTTTTTTTCACCATGTTTCCGGTTCATACTGAAACGAGGAAGAAACACCAGTTATAAAACCCTTATGTAAAAAAAGACTGCACAAAAGAACAATACTGATAAAGAAAAAGAAAAAATGAAGAAAGAAGTAAATTTACTTCTTCTTCAGATATGGAAGACCGGTTCTCTTATTGACACCAACAGCGTACCCATTTGGTAAATCGCAGGTCGTTCCACTCTTTGGTGATCTCTTGCTGAAGAAATAGATTGTTTGATTTCTTCCGCCTTTAAGCTTTACGTCTCGTGTGTATAAGGTCCAACCCTCGTGTTTGTATGTCATAAAACACCTCCTGCCAGGAATACGTCTCCTGGAATTTAAACCTTTCTTTATTTTTCTCCTGGTACACTGATAACACGTGCGAGGTTGACACGTTCAAAAAAAACATGCGAGACGTGTGTAACAGAAGTAAATAAAAAGAGCCGGTAGTTGTCGCCCACATTTATGAATCACCTAGGTGTTTTAAATGTTTTCGAAATTTATCAACGCAGGGAATAAGATTTTTGAACGTCAAGACCATGAATGGTTGTGAAAAAATGTTAAAAGGACGACTGGTTTTTGTTGGCTTAGGGTTGTATGATGAAACAGATATTTCATTAAAAGGTTTACAGGAAATCAAACAGTGCGACGAGGTGTTCGCGGAATTTTATACAACAAAACTAGGACAGTTCGACAAAAAGGCTTTTGAAAAACTCGTTGGGAAAAAAATCGAGGTGTTGTCGCGAGAGGAAACCGAGAAAGCGGATAGAATCATTGACGCTGCCGCACAGAATCATGTCGTGTTTCTAACGGGTGGGGATCCGATGATCGCAACCACGCATGTTGATCTGCGGCTGCGTGCGATAAAACAAGGAATTACAACAAAGATTATTCATAGCAGTAGTATTTCGACCGCTGTTCCTGGGATCCTTGGTCTGCAGAACTACAAATTCGGCAGGACGACCACGCTTGCATTTGGCGAGAAAGAGTATTTTCCGACAAGCCCCTATACTGTAATATATAATAATAAGAAGATGGGGTTGCATACGCTGGTCTTGCTTGACATTCAGGTGGAGAAAAACCGGTATATGACGGCGAATGAAGGACTTGAATTACTCTTGAAAATGGAGGATATGCTCAAGAAGCGCCTCTTCACCGATGACACTATCGCGTGTGTCGTTGCCCGCGCTGGTGCTCCTGATCCAGTGGTTGCTGCAAACACGATAAACGTTCTCAGAAAGAAGGATTTTGGTCCCCCATTACATACTCTAGTAATTCCGGGGGATCTGCATTTCATGGAAGTAGAATCACTTGAACTATGTGCTGGCTTACCGCCTGAAGTGGGGAAAAAAATACAAAAACTATAATAACCCTGCATAATATTCCGCACATAGACAACAAAAGGGGTATGGATGCAACAACAGAAAAACGACTTTGTCGGTCTTATCTATGGTGATGTTGGTTCAACAAAATTTAACTTTACGGTTGATGCTCATAATCTACGGAAGTTTGATTACGTTGCCGCACCACATGAAGAAGGCTATGTGCTCGCGCAGGTCATGGATATCAAAGGGTACTCTGATTTGAAATTTGAGGATGCCATTACCATAAAGAGCAATGGTTCTGTTCCTCCAATTAAGAGTGATGTTTCTGCATACGCTGAGGTGATCGGCTTCCGAGATAAAGAAGGCCATTTGCAGGCACCGCGCAGTCCGTTTGAGGCAGGTGCCCAAATAACCCTAGCTCATGAGGATCTCATACGCCACGTCCTTGGGCTGCAAGCAGAGAAACAAAACGGTGCGTACCTTGGTCTTCTCAAAGGTCATGACCTTCCTGTGTATCTTAATATTGATTCATTGGTCCAGAAACATATCTGTATTCTCGCGAAAACCGGTGGTGGGAAAAGCTATGCATGCGGTGTTCTTATCGAAGAACTTTTAAAGAAGAAAATCCCGTTGGTTATCATCGATACCCATGGCGAATATATCTCCCTGGGAAAACCGAACAAGGATAAGAAAGATCAAAAGAACATGGAAAAATTTGGTGTAAAAGCAAATGATTACAGCAGTCAAATTGTTACGTTTTCACCACTCACCGGTGGGGAAGCAACGACTCATTTAACATTGAATGGAATGAATCTTGAAGGACGAGAGATCCTTGAGCTTCTACAAGCGAAACTGTCTGGTCCCCAGATAGCAGTCTTGTATCAGACTATCAAAGAACTCAAGGAGTTCAAACAAGTCTATAGTATTAGAGATATTATAGAATCAGTAGAACATACAAAGAGCAATGCTCGATGGAACGTGATAGCCTCATTAGAGTCCTTGGATTCCATAGGTGTTTTTTCCGAGAAAGGAACCTTAACAGAGGAGCTTGTGCAGAAAGGAAAATGTTCGATTATTAACATGCGTGGAGTGCCACCTGACATCCAGGATGTGGTGGTTGCACGGTTAACCGAGGAGTTATTTAAGGATCGGAAAGCAGGGAAGATTCCTCCGTTCCTTTTTGTTGTAGAAGAAGCGCATAATTACTGCCCCGAGCATGGGATTGGTCATGCGGTTTCATCCAGCATGCTTCGTACGGTTGCTTCTGAGGGGCGAAAATTTGGTATGGGGCTGTGCGTGGTCAGTCAGCGTCCTGCAAAGATCGATAAGAATATCATTTCTCAGTGTAACACAAATATTATTTTAAAGGTGACAAACCCTAATGATCTGAAAGCGATTATTCAGTCTGTTGAAGGTCTCACGAGTCAGACATACGATGAGATTCAGCGGCTGCCAATTGGTGTTGCGTTGATTTCTGGTGCTTCAATCCAAATCCCGATTCTCGTTGAAATCAGGACCAGAGAAACGGATCACGGGGGAAAATCAGTCACCGTCTTCAAAGATATTGACCCATCTGATTATAAAGTAAAGATGCCAAAGATGCCGCCACCACCATCAAGACAAGAGACAACCCCGGTGCAGAAACAAGGAAACATTCAGAACAATGTCACTGAGAAAGCAATAATGGTGAATCGTGTTGCAAAAAGACTTGGCTGGGTAACTACCAATGACCCTGATGAAACCATTAAATTCCTTAGTCAAGAAGCAGAGGAAATGAAAGAGAATGTGTACAAGTATCT
>CAYGVY010000160.1:0-3609 GCA_964353435.1 uncultured Thermoplasmatales archaeon
TGGATTTGCGCCATCAGGTTCAGATGGCATAAAGGGGAAAATTTATGAAAATGATGCTTCTGAATGGATTGTTACTTTTACCAAGGATATAGGTCAGGTCTATGCTGATTATATTGGCATTCAATTATTTTCTCAGGGAGAAACCTGGGGGAGTGATCATTACTATTTCTGGGAATACGGGTATGATGCAGTTTTTTATGCCGAATTCAATTTCAATGATTACTATCATTCATCTAATGACACCATTACTCATATGAATATAACCTATGCAACTCGATTCTCGCGACTTATACTAGCAACGCTTGCTCAGATGGCACAACAACCACGACCGGTTCTTGAAATCACCAAGATCTCTGGTGGACTTGGTGTTACTGCTCAGATCAGCAATATCGGTGACGAAAGTGCAAAAGATGTCAATGCGATGATTGTGATTACTGGAGGGTTATTTGGATTTATTAACGTCTCATCGACTAGTGAAAGTACAGTACTTAACTCTGAGGATTCAATGCAGGCAAAAGCAATGCTTTTTAGATTTGGGAAGATTCTTATTACCGTGACTGTTGATGCATCCAATGCAGATCAGGCAACGAAGCACGCAACCGGTTTTCTGATTGGCCCAGTTGTTCTTAATATAGCCAGCTTGCCATAATTTCCTCTTTTTTTATTAATGAATTGTATTATTCAAAGGGAGAATCAGCGGGAAACTTAATACCTACTTATTTTATACCCGTACTGCTTTTCATATAAAAAAGGAGGCTTTTCGATGGCCGTTGTTATCACCGGGTCTGGATTAAGCATTGAAAAACTAGTTCAAGTCGCAAGACAGAACGAAAACATAAAACTTCATCCTGATGCTCTTGCGCGGATTAAAGCGTGTCGTACGATGCTTGAGAATAAAATAAAAGCACATGAGATCATGTACGGGGTGAATACTGGTATCGGTGAGTTCTCTGAAGTAGTGCTGAATAATGATCAGATGAAAGAATTCCAGAAGTACCTTATTTATAATCACGCGGCAGGGATCGGGGAGCCTGCTCCTCTTGAGTATGTTCGAGGGGCGATGCTTGCACGGGTGAATGTACACGCGCATGGTAATTCCGGGTGTCGCCATGATATTACGCAAACGCTTGTTGAAATGTTAAATAAAGGTGTCACCCCTTATGTCTGCCAGAAAGGATCAGTCGGGGCATGTGGTGATCTTGCACCCATGGCACAAATCGCTCTGCTTATGATGGGTGAAGGGAAAGCATATTATCGGGGAGAACTGCTTGATGGAAGAGATGCCCTCAAGAAAGCAGGCATTCCTATTCCAGATTTACAAGCACGAGATGGCCTCGCGATCATTAACGGTTCGAACCTCCTCACTGCCATGAGTGCTATTTTCTTATATGATGCAAATAATTGGTTGAAACAGGCAGAGATCGCAGCTGCGATGTCTCTTGAAGCATTAAAGGCGAATATGAAACCGTATAATGTGAAAATCCATGAAGTACGAGGGTTCCCTGGTGCAGTGCGGAGTGCAAAGGCTATCCAGAAACTGATTGAAGGTGGCGATCTTATTGAAGGGAAGATCAAATGTAAAATACAAGACGCATATTCGATGCGGTCGACACCCCAAGTGATTGGTACTGCCCATGATGCTCTTTCGTACGCACGATCTCAGGTTGAAATCGAGTTGAATGGGGTTGGGGATAACCCGATTTTCTTCCCGGATCAAAACCTGCAGCTTTCTGGCGCGAACTTCCAAGGGACACCAGTCTCATTACCGATGGATATGGCTGGTATCGCGATCACGATGGTTTCTGTCATGTCTGAACGAAGAATGAACCGGCTCAATAACCCCGCGTTGAACGTTGGGCTTCCCGCATTCTTAACAAAAGGTGCGGGGATGTTCTCTGGACTGATGCTGAGTCAATACACGGCTGATATGCTCATCGTTGAACAACGGATTCTCTCAGCTCCTGCGTGTATCCAATCGATTCCTGCTGCCGCTGATCAAGAAGATTTCGTCTCCATGGGGATGAATACGGCGATTAAGAATTTTCAGATACTTGACAACGCATATGGTATTCTTGGTATTGAATTCATGGCTGCTGCACAAGCACTTGACTTCCGAGACTACAAATTCGGCAAAGGAGTCGCCAAGGCAAAAGATGTCATCAGAAAATACGTGAAGTTCTTAGATGAAGACCGACCCCTGTACCCAGATCATACGAGAATGAAAGATCTTGTAAAATCCTGTGAAATTCTGCATGAGGTTGAGAAAATCGTAGGCAGTTTAAACTAAACGAGTAGGTCTTCTCTTGTTTATACGTTTCTTTATTTCTTTATCATCGGAATACGGATATCTGTTTTCTTAACAAGATTAATTGCTTCTTTATACCCTGCATCCGCATGTCGTGCGACACCCATCCCCGGGTCAGTGGTAAAAACTCGTTTGATACGTTCATCAGTTTCTTTTGTTCCATCACACACAACAACCATGCCCGCGTGCGTGGAAAGACCGATGCCAACGCCGCCACCATTATGGATATGAATGCTATCCGCTCCAGCTGCACAGTTCAAGAGTGCGTTGAGGAGTGGCCAGTCTGCAATCGCGTCGCTTTTATCTCGCATAGCTTCCGTTTCTCGGTAAGGAGATGCAACGCTCCCGCTGTCGAGGTGATCTCGCGTGATTGCTACCGGACCGATTTCACTATCTCGTACCATTTTATTAATAGCAAGTGCAAATTGTGCTCGTTCTCCATATCCAAGCCAGCAGACACGAGCTGGTAGACCCTCCCACGGGAGGTGTTTCTCTGCAAGTTTAATCCAGTTCGTCAAGACCTTATCTTCTGGGAACATCTTCATGGCGGCTTTATCTGTTTTTAAAATGTCATCTGGATTCCCGGTGAGCGCAAGCCAGCGGAATGGTCCTCGGCCTACACAGAACATCGGTCGGATGTACGCAGGGACAAACCCAGGGTATTCAAACGCGTTCTTTAATCCCGCTTTTAAGGCTTGGCCTCTCAAGTTGTTTCCATAATCAAACACAACCGATCCTTTTTTCTGAAAATCAAGCAATGCTTTACAATGTTGTTTCATGCTCTCCATGGATCGCTGGATATATTTCTTTGGATTATTCGCTCGTAAAACAAATGCTTCTTTCAGAGAATTCCCGTAATAATTCGCAGGCACATACCCATTTAATTCATCATGAGCAGACGTTTGATCGGTAACAACATCTGGTTTGAATCCATTTTTCGCAAGCTTTGGTAATATATCAGCGCAATTGCCTAGAACACCAACTGAGAACGGTGTTTCTTCGCTCTTCGCTTTTGTTACAAGCTCGACTGCTTCGTCGATATCCTTGACTTTTTTATCACAGAACCCTGCCTTGATACGCCGATCGATACGTTTCTCTTCGCACTCAACAGCAAGACAGACACCATGGTTCATCGTAACCGCGAGTGGTTGTGCGCCACCCATGCCGCCAAGACCACCCGTAAGAACAATTTTTCCTTTTAGGTTATTCTTGAAATGTTTCTTTGCGCAGGCAGCAAACGTCTCATAGGTTCCTTGGATAATCCCTTGGGTTCCAATGTAACACCAGGATCCCGCGGTCATCTG
>CAYGVY010000161.1:0-3576 GCA_964353435.1 uncultured Thermoplasmatales archaeon
CTTACTCTCAATTCATCTTCCGCCCTATTTTCTATTTTATTATACCCAACGAAATAATATTGACATTCCTCTGAAAAATTATACTTTCTTTATGGAGCAATCATTATGATATTCTTCCGAATATGAACGATTATTATCTGCTATATGCGGGATTGATGTATGCTAGGATTGACAGCATCTACCAAAATCAGCTACATTTATTAATCTAATCTTATATGCATTATCTAAAATGGAGGTAAAACTAAATGGAAATAATTGATGGAAGATCTCGTCTGAGAACAGAACAATTATTGAGACCATGGACGAGCGATCTTAAACCATATTTTAAAGAATATATAACCAAGTACAAAATGCACGATCGTTTAACGCCTCTAGCTGTCGATGAACACATTAAACATGCAAAGAAAGCTGGAGTGGAGAAGATGGTCGTATGCGCTGGAAACAGAGAAGATACAGAACATATTGTAGAATTAGCAAAAAAACATCATGAAATTATCCCTGTTGCAGGAGTAAATCTTATCAATGGTATTCTTCCCGCATTACAAGAGATTCAACGATGTTGTGAAGAAAATAAAGTGGCTGCTATTAATATAAGTCCCTTTTTTGAGAAAATAAATGCAAATGATAGGATGCTGTATCCGCTGTATGGTTATTGTGAATTATATAAAAAACCGGTTATGATTCATGGTTCAATGCATTATTGGCGAGGAGCATACATGTGGCATGGTCATCCTCAGTTAATTGATGAAATTGCAGTTGATTTCCCATCCTTAAAAATCATCATTTCTCATGGGGGTAATGGATTTGGACCATCTGTTTTAGCTGTTGCTCAGAGACATCCAAATGTGTACCTTGACTTTAGTGCGTTGAGACCGAAATATATAGCTCCGGAATTTATACAAGCTGCCAATACCTATCTTAAAAAGAAATGTATGTTTGGAACTGACTATCCTTTAATAGAATATAGTGAACAAATTGAGTTGTGGAAATACGCATTACGAGAAAATGTGTGGGAATTTTTCTTCCATCAAAATATATTAAATGCATTGTATAATGACCCAATTCCTTACGAGTAACTATTCGTTTGTACGTTGACTCTTCAGTAAGGTGTCTTGATGAACTATGATCTAAAAAAAATAGTCGAACTTCGAAAAGAACTTCAAGGAAAAAGCATCCCCGACATCCTCTCGATAGCTAAAAGAGAATTTGGTGATGAGCTGGCGATGACAACATCCTTTGGCTATACAGGTATTGTACTAATGAGTTTCGTGAAAGATATACTACCAGAAGTACCCATTTATTTTATCGATACAAGATTTCATTTTGAAGAAACATTGAAACTTGCAGAAAAGATAAAAAAAGATTGGAAGTTAAATATTATCTATATCTCTACACAGTATACAGAACAGCAGTTAGAAGAAGCCATCGGTAAAGAAGCATATAAAACCAACCCTGATCTATGTTGTCACTATAGAAAGGTTGAGCCGTTACTACGGGTTTTAAAAACAAAGAATGTTTGGATAAGTTCAATTAGAAGAGATCAATCCATAACAAGAGCTGAAATAGATGTCATAGAAGTTGATGGAAGAGGAACGATAAAAATAAATCCAATGTATAACTGGACAAAGGACCAAACATGGCTTTATATAAAAAAATATGACTTACCTTATAATCCACTTCATGATCAATATTACCCCAGTATTGGATGTATCCCCTGCACAGCTCCCGTTGATAAAGGAGGCGACGAGCGAGATGGACGATGGAGAGGTATGCAAAAATTAGAATGCGGCATTCATCTCTATGACGATGAAGTTAAAAATAGTAAGGAGAAAGAGAAATGTCAATCATCAGAAAAAAAATAAATGCGTATGCAAAACTCTTACGATTACCAGGTCTCGGAGGCCTTGCTATTCCTCCAGTTATTGGAGCTCTATCAGTAGGTGTGCATAATGATTTATATAGTCTTTTAATGCTTTTTATTATTGGTGCATTCTCAGCTATTTATGGCTTTGTGCTCAATGATTACGCAGATGTTGAGCTCGATAAACTCGTCAAGGATCTTCATGGAAAACCATTAGTCAGCGGAGACATACCGCGAAAACATGCAATCGCGATATCCTTCTTATGCGTGCTCCTTGCATTCTTCTTTGTTATGATCCTGTGGCGGGGAAAAACTTTAGACGATCTGAAATTACTCGCATTTATCGGGATTTTTCTTGCCGGTGTACTTGGCACTATGTATAATTTGTATGGTAAAAAAATGGCTGGTACTGATTTTTTAGTCGCACTTTCTATGGCGCTCGTATTTTTGTTTGGTGCGCTTTCGTTTGGCGCACCAACATTGCTCACCTGGGTTATTTTTATCCTTACTTTTAATCAAACACTCCATATGAATGCAGTGGAAGGTGGCATTAAAGATGCTGACCATGATTTTATTATGGGGGTGAACAACATTGCGCTTGCCTCTGGAGTTAAAGTTGAGGGTACGAATATTTTCATTCCACTCCGTTTTAAGGCATTTGGCATGGGTATTCGATTATGTTCCGCGGTACTCATCTTTGTTCCTTTTGTTTTTTATCCATCTAAGTATCAGATGTGGAATGTGATTCTCATGGTACTTTTTATCGCAGGTGTGCTCTACCTAAGTATTAAATTATTGACCATTAAAACTTTTGATAGAGGTAAGATACAGAAACTCATTGGGACACAGACATTTTTACGCTATTCCATTATACCAATTATGCTCATTCCTTATATTGATTTATGGATTGCGTTGATATTGATTGTATTTCCACTTGCCTGGTATATCGTCTTGACATCCCTCATCGGTGAGCGACTTTTTCGACCGAGAATGTAATTGATCATAAAAACACATGTGAAATGGGACATCTGTGCATTGTTGGCGCAGGTAGAAGTGGTCTGGCTGCTGATGTGTTACTGACAAAGAGAATCTCCATCTTGTTGGTGTTTGCACCTAGGATCCTGGCGTGGGAATTAACTGTACTTATGATTTAGCACGAATGCAAAAAAGGATGTTATCAAAGTTCATCTCATGTCGTAATGTTTATGTAACTTTTTAAAAAATATAAGTTATATTTTTAAATGAAGAAAGAAAGGTATATTGTATCTACGTCCAACACAGTAACAAATATAATGGAATTTCTCATTATCTACAAACACTGTGTCCTGATTATGGTGTTGAAATGTCAGTAAAATTAACCATGAAAGAACCATATTCAAAAAGTAGGTTTCTTTCAAAAAAATTTAGAGGATACCTCGATTTACTCAGACCATTTACCTTGCTTGCACCCTTTTTTGTCTCTATGTTTATCATGTTCGCAAGTCTTGTATATAACGACATGTTCGTTGAATTCCCTAACTGGTGGATTATCATTGGTCAAGCAAGCTTTACATTAGCGCTTCTCAATGGAGCATCAAACGCGTTGAACCAGGCAACAGATGTAGAATCAGATACAATATCAAAACCGTATCGTCCAATTCCCCGGGGAGTTGTAGAGCGTGATGAGGCACAAAGTATCGCCTACATTCTTTACCTCTTCGCCTTGCTTCGTGCGG
>CAYGVY010000162.1:0-3560 GCA_964353435.1 uncultured Thermoplasmatales archaeon
TGGATGGAACGTTAACCCTAACAGTCCGCGTTCATCGTACACCTTGCTTATTTTTACTATCTCTGTTGTTAAATCTAAAAACGGGGTTTGTAAAAGTGTCCCGTTTTTTAAAATAAGGATCTTTCCTGTCTGCTCACCAATGAAAAGCCGATCAGATTGATCGTCTGCATTGGCTAGCACCGTTGGTGATCTCAATCCACTAGCGAGTTTGTTTAATGTTGCAGTAAATGCCCCTGGATCACCAGGGAGGATGCGTACGAAAATACCTGTGAGATGAGCACGATTGGTCTTTGTAGCAGTATCTCCCTCTGATGCTGTAACTGATACAGTTATGGATGGTTTTCCAAACCCCAGTGTGAAAGGAACCTGAATGGTTTCTACACTGTCCGCTCGAAGTAATGGTATTGTACCAAGCGTCTTTTTCCCAAGGAGTACAAGACCGCCTTCAAGGACGATCTGCCATGAGATTTCAGTAAGGTTTTCGTCCCCTATGTTTCGAATCATTGCATTAATCCCAAAACCACCAGTGATAACCTCGATTTGAATACGTGGATTCGATGATGCTGTTGTTTCTTCACCCGGAGATAATATCGTCCCCGTGGCGCACAAACTTGATATTATAAGTAATAAGCTGCTTAATAATACAACACTTTTTCTTCGAATAATAAAACCTCCTTCTATGGTTAATTACATAGATAAGAACACCATATAAATATTGTGGTTGCTTAAATAAATAAAAAAAATGAAATTTTTCACCTATAACCTCAACATTTAAATACCACAGAACTTTAGTATCACCATATATCGGGGGAGCAACCAGCGTGAAGATCATCTATCTTTGGCAGCTTGTAAAATTAGCGAGAATGCCGATCGTTTTTGCAGTCATCCCCATTTTTCTTATCGGTGTATTGTTTGCGTTGCGTACTGGTGCAGAATTTTCTCTTGGTAATTTCCTCTGGGGTTTTAGTATTTTATTCATCATCGAAATCGCAGCATCCTTTGCCAATGATTATTTTGATTACGAAGCAGATAAGCATAATAAACAAATTGGTTTTTCTGGTGGTAGTGGAGTTCTCTTAGAATACCCCGAACTCCTTCCGTTTGCAAAATGGGCATCGGTGTGTATGTTTCTTCTTGCTTTGCTTCTGACTGGTTTTTTTATTATACTTTCCTCATTACCTTTCTGGGCGTTAGGTTACATTGGTGTTGCTGTGTTTTTTTGCTGGTTTTATACCGCACCACCGCTTCGCTTTGTCTATCGTGGTCTTGGTGAGATTCCGCATATGCTCGCAGGAGTAATGTTCCCTGGTTGGGGATACCTTATCTTAACCGGAACAATATCGCTTGAGTTGTTTGTGTTCTCAATCCCCTTTGGGCTTCTAGGTCTGACTGTCATTCTCAATTTTGAGATCCCTGACATGGAAGCAGATATCAATGGAGGAAAGCGTAATTTGATTGTTCAAAAAGGACGGTATTTTTCTTTTACTGCTATTATGATTCTTTACCTTGCAGCGGTGATTTTTTTCCTAGTTCTTTCATATACCACCTGGTTGAACACCCCGATTACTCTTTGGGCAATCACCCTTGTTGCTTGCATCCCGCTCTTCATATCAATAGTTCCGGTTCTTAAAAAAATTGTCCAACCAAAGCTAGCAACAAAGTTTGCAATTCGTAATGCGATCGCAGGATTCTTAGCTGTTATCATCATCACATGTATTCTCCTGGCATAGTAGGGTTTTATAAAAGCAAATATGTTATTTGATAGAAACATACACTAAGATGGTGAAACGATGACGATCAACTACATTCTCTTGGATATTCTTATCATCATATTTCCATTTCTGCTCTCTTTTAAATGGAAATTCGCCTACTATCGTTACTATAAAGCGTTATTTCCTGCAATAGCTATCGTTGGAATAGGATACATTATCTGGGATGCCATTGTAACAGCAAGAGGCGACTGGTGGTTTAATTACGATTATCTCTCTGGGATATCTGTCGTAGGATTACCAATTGAGGAGATATTGTTCTTTATTGTGGTTCCCTATTCCTGTATTTTTATTTACGAGAACCTTGAGCATTTCTTGCCTGATAAAAAAATAAGATACAATAAAACATTTTATATCAGTTTGATAGTGGTTTTTATTCTTGGCGGCATTGCGTTCTATCATCAAGATTATACGATTCTAGCTCTGATGTCCTGTGCATTTTTTTTCATTATCGCCCTCTGGCGTTTCCCAGAAATCCTGCAATCTCGGAACTATTGGCTTTACATAGGCATTTCTATGATTCCTTTTATTATCTTCAATTATCTGTTAACATCCACTCCAATTGTATTGTACAACCCAGTGGCTATTTGGGGTGGTGACGGTCTGTGGAATGGGCGATTTTTCACAATACCACTCGAAGACTTCTTCTATAACTTCTCAATGCTTTCGTTCTATCTGTTTGTCTATCTTTATTTCAAAAAACGATGGATATCCAATAAAAAAGACAGTAATAAATAATCGTTTCATCTGTTCATGATATAAATTGATATAAACATAAAACATTTATGTAGGTAGAGATTCGCTGTAAATGTAAAGGGATAGACGTGGTAAGAAAAAAGACTATCGTAATCGGTGCTGGATTTGGCGGTATGTCCCTCGCGGCGCTACTTGCAAAGGACGGACATGAAGTTACCATTCTTGAAAAAAACGACCAATCAGGCGGACGTGCCATCGTTTGGAACAAAAAAGGGTTTACCTTCGACATGGGACCTTCGTGGTATCTCATGCCTGATGTGTTCGAAAAATTCTTCGCGGAATTTGGGAAAAAACCAGATGACTATTACAAGCTTCTTCGTTTGAACCCCGCATATCGCGTGTTTTACAACAAGGATGAAATCGTTGATATCTCACCGGATCTTGAGCAGAACCTGCAGCTCTTTGAACGCTACCAAAAACGAGGACGTGAACAATTAAAAAAATATCTTGCTGCAGCCGAATATCAGTATCAAATTGCGATGAATGAGTTCATCTACAAAGAATATCGTCATCTCTGGGATTTCTTCAGCCTCCGTCTCTTGCTGAAGGGAAGCAAACTGCATATCTTCACCAGTCTGGATGAGTACGCAAAACGGTACATCACCGATCCAAAGATGCGTAAAATCCTGGAATATACAATGGTGTTCCTTGGTGGGACACCCTTTGATACCCCTGCGTTGTACTCCTTGATGTCCCATGTGGATTTCAACCTAGGCGTCTGGTATCCTGACGGTGGGTTTGGGGCACTTGCACGTGGTTTTCAACGTCTCGCTACCGAGCAGGGCGTCACCTTCGAGTTCAACAGTGAGGTACAAAAGATAGAGGTGAAAGAAAAAAAAGTCACTGGTGTAAAGACATCCAAAGGAAGCATGAACGCTGATGTTGTTATCGCCAATGCCGATTATCAGCACGTGGAGACCCAATTGTTAGACCAACAGCATCAAACCTATCCTGAGCGCTATTGGAATAAAAAAGCAATTGCACCATCTGCTCTACTGATGTATCTTGGTGTGAAAGGAAAAATCAAGGCATTCG
>CAYGVY010000163.1:0-2934 GCA_964353435.1 uncultured Thermoplasmatales archaeon
CGGATGAAAAACGATTTATTTTAATACAACAACTTTCTGAAGAAATTTAGATGAACCCGGCAGGAAACAATAGCAGTAGAAGGAAGTGCTCCTGTCGGGATTCGAACCCGAGTCGTCGCCTCGAAAGGGCGACATGATTGGCCGCTACACTACAGGAGCATCAATGGTTCAAGTAGCCCCGAGAGGATTCGAACCTCTGTCGCTGGCTCCAAAGGCCAACATGATTGACCACTACACTACGGGGCTAGGTATCATTTTTAGTGTAATGGGTCCGGGATTAGAATTATCCTATATAACTTTTTCACGTTTGTGAAACCTTATATCACTCAAATGAGTTTACCTCTGATGAGGTGTGTTCGTTGGTAGATATAAAACTTGTTAATAAAGTCTCTGATGAACTCAAAAAACATCAAGTGACTATTGCAACAGCCGAGTCATGTACCGGTGGTCTTCTCGCACATATGTTGACGAATGTTTCCGGAAGTTCCGAATATTTTGATCGAGGTGTTATTTCCTATAGCAACACAGCAAAAATGGAGTTGCTTGGCATCCCCGCACAATTATTAAAAAATTATGGTGCGGTGAGCAAAAAGGTAGCAGCAGCAATGGCGAAAGCAATACAGCAACAGTCACAGGTCAATATTGGTATTGCGACTACAGGCATTGCAGGACCGACCGGTGGCACGAAAGATAAACCGGTTGGATTGGTCTTTATCAGTGTTGCCACAAAGGATACTGTTATTGTCAAAGAATTTCTCTTCTCTGGTGATCGACTTACCAATAAAGACAGTACCTGCACCGCCGCATTGGAACTCCTCTTAGAAACACTATCTCAGAAAAAGAGTTGAAAAACGTGTTGTTGATCGACGGCTCATACGGCGAAGGCGGCGGACAGATCACGCGTACCGCGGTTGCTTTCTCAGTACTTACCAAACAACCAATCCAGATCACTAATATCAGGGCACACCGTCCGATCCCTGGATTACGACCGCAACATTACACAACACTATCCTGTATCCAAGCGATGTGCGATGCAGAGGTAGACGGCCTATCAGTGAATTCGACGAGTCTTACGTTTACGCCCCATGATATCAAACCAGGAACATATAACTTTGATATCGGCACTGCGGGAAGTATGACACTTGTGTTTCAAGCATGTTTGCTGAGCGCGTTTAATACTACTGCACCTCTGACCATACGATTGCGAGGAGGAACCGATGTAAGATGGGCGCCGTCATGGGATTATTTTGCCCATGTCTTTCTACCGTTGATTTCAAGAATTGGGATTAAAACTGAAACACAATTGATCAAACGTGGGTATTACCCAACAGGTGGTGGAGAAGCTGTTCTGACGATTCATCCGGTTGAAAAACTTTTTTCGTTTCACGCAGAAGAGCCACAGAGCTTCCATGATATGAATGGTATTATACATCTTGCGAATCTCCCTGACCACATCAGTACGCGCATGAAGCATGCAGCGATAAAGATCGCGATGAAACATAATCTCCGATCTGTACTGCATGTTGACGCTGCACCCTCGTCGTCTTCTGGGACTGGAATCACATTGTGGTCTGCATCAGGACCAACGATTCTTGGGTCCACGATTCTTGGAGAAAAAAATATTTCTGCTGAAGATGTCGGGGAGAACGCAGCATAGCAACTTATCCAGGAAATCACCAGTGGTGCAACCATTGATCGATACGCAATTGATCAACTCATCCCGTACTTCGTGCTTGCACCGAAAGGATCTATCTGTCTGATCAGAGAGTTGAGTAATCATACGAAAACCAACATATGGTTGATTAAACAATTTTTTAATGTGGATTTCGAGGTAACACAACAACAGGATGTTATTCGAATTGTCGTCAAATGAAACACAAATTTAAATACAAACAATGTATTTGTTTGCTGAACGACCTTCTTAGAAAATTGGGATGCAAACAACGTGATGGGTAATGCAAGAAACTAAAGGAAATTTGGTAAAAGAAAAACCAAAAATCACTACTTTTGATGATCGATATAACACGTTGTTTGAAAGGGTCAACGCTGCTGCGTTTCTCACTAGTTTTGAGGGTCAAATCCAGGAGGCGAACCAAAAATCATATGAGTTCCTCGGGTACGACTGGAATGAACTCTTGCGGCTTACCTTACAAGACATCCTCTCAAAAGAACTTGATTGGGCGGAATGTCGCGATGAGCTTGCGGCACGCGGGTGTCTTACTCTTGAATCGGAAACAGTCTGTAAAGACGGTACCCAATTCCCCGTTGACATCAACATCTCGATTTTCCGGATGAATGGTATACTGGTTATGTTTGTTTTACTTTGGGATATCACGGAACGGAAAACCCAGGAGAAACGCTTAAAGGAAAGTGAGAAGAAGTACCATGGACTGTTTGAGTATACGACCGATGGTATCTTTGTGCTGGATACACGCGGTGACATCCTTGATATTAATACCAGGATGTGTGAGATCCTTGATGTCATGAAGTCATCTGTGTTGAATAAAAACCTGTTTAGCATGGATTTGTTGACTGCGAGATCACTACCGGTGGTGATCCAACAGTTTGAGCAACTACTTTCAGAGAAAATCGCGGCGAGTTACACAACTGAAGTAAAGAATCGACAGGGGAGGGTTTTGGATGTGGAGATCAGCTCATTTTTCCTGGTAAAAAAGGATAACGAGGTTGATAATTTTGTTTTAATTGTTCGCGATATCACCGCACGCAATGAGACAGAGCAGAAACGTACACGAGAGCATGAGTTGTTAAAGACACTGATGGATAATATTCCTGATTCAGTGTATTTTAAGGATGATCAGAATCGTTTTATCCTGGTGAATAAGGCAAAGTCAGCTCATTCGAATGTTACCCCAGCGGAAATGATAGGAAAGACTGATTTCGATTTCCTTCCTCAGGAGCAGGCGCAAAGAATCC
>CAYGVY010000163.1:2944-3553 GCA_964353435.1 uncultured Thermoplasmatales archaeon
AAGGATCCTGGATGATGAGAATGCGATTATACGTTCTGGGCAGGGGATTATCAATAAATTGGAGTGTCTGGGTCGTGATGATGGTTCGGAGCGGTGGGTGTCCGTGACCAAAATCCCGCGATATAGCGAGGATGGAGATATTATTGGGACGATGGGTGTTTCACGGGATGTGACAGACTGGAAACACGCGGAGGATGAGCTTGCCAGAAACCTTGAGTTGTTGCAGACGCTTATGGATAACATCCCTGATTCGGTGTATTTTAAAGATATTCAGAACCGGTTCGTACTCGTTAACAAAGCGAAGGCGGAGCATTTGAGCGTTCGACCAGAGGCGATGATCGGTAAGACTGATTTTGATTTCCTACCTGCTGATCAGGCGCAGAAAGAGTCTGATGATGATAACCAGGTACTGCAGACCGAAAAATCGATCATTAATTGTATTGAAAAAATCACGGATACTGATGGTGCTGAACATTGGTATTCGGTGACGAAAGTACCTCGCTATGACCTCGGGGGAAGGATCATTGGAACCCTGGGTATATCACGGAATGTCACGGAATGTAAGAAGCTACAAGAAATAAAACAATAAAAAACTAGGTACCTTTTCTT
>CAYGVY010000164.1:0-3527 GCA_964353435.1 uncultured Thermoplasmatales archaeon
GAATATAAACCCCTCTTATTTTTATAACGATTTCTTTGATGAGAGATTATTGTTCTTCTCCAACAAGGTAATTAATCACGTTTTCTGAGATATCTTCTGCGTACTCTCCTATCCGTCGAATGCTTTCCGTGATATATCCTATAGATATTGCGACGCTACCTTTTTGTTGAAGAGCAAGAGTATTAATTTCTTCGCAGAGTAATTCAAGTTTATCTAAAGATTCGAAGGTTTCATTTGAAGCTTTAATGTCTTTTTTAAAAAATGAACTAATGCTTTTATTAAAAATATCAAGAGATAGGGTATTTGCCGTAAGGATCTTACGAATGATTTTTCTATCTAGATTGCTATGAATAAGGGTTGGAGTGTTTTGTGCGATTCTTACTACGTGATCTCCGATCCGTTCGATAATTCTACTGATAAGAAAACAGGTGGAAGCCATCTGTATGGTGATGTTCATTTTATCAGTAAGACTTGCGTTTTGTAAGAGGATATTGTATTGTCGTGCGACAAACCAATGAAGGCGGTCAATATCATTATCTCGTGAGATCACATCTTCAGCTAAGGTCGTATCTTTTGTTTCTAGTGCGCGTATCACATCTTCGTTCATTCCTTTGACGATGATGTGCATTCGTTTGATCGTCCGATCAAATGGCATTTCTGTTGGATTATGAAGATCCTTAAGTATGATTGAGGTGTCGGTTTCTTCAATTACTTCAGGTCCGATTGCGAGTTGGGTAAATGATCGAATCACATTTCGTGTTGCAGTCGACATGCGTGAGGGAGAAGTAATTTTAAGAGATGTATACCCTGAGATATAGGCGCCAATTAATAGTTGAAGGAGATAGGTTGGTTTGGGGATTCGACTGACGTCGAATTCTTTTACTTTCGGGAGTTGTTCTTGAGTTATTTTTGGTGTGAGTAATAAGGTACCATCTGATTGAATGTGTATTCCCAACGGATCATTTTTTTTGATGTGAAGAGATTTTATCCATTCTTTTGGTAAGGTGATAATGTAGGAGGACCCTCCCGTGAGTTGTACTCGTCGTATTTCCATTTATGTTCACCAGATAATCAGAAAAAGAATGCCTTCTTAAGACTTTCTATAGAACTATATTGACAAAATATAACTATATATATCACTATAGAATATGTAGGTAAAGTATATATTTTATTTACTCTTTCATTAATTTCGGTGATTAACATAATACAAAAAAAATTGAATAAAAATATTGGAAGCCTCATCATCGGACTAAGCATTATTGCTCTGCTCTTTACCACCTTATTCAGCGGATGTGTTCAACAACAAGAAGGACTTTCCATCGTGCTTATCGGTAGAGATAGTGCCTCAGGAACACGAGAATTCTTCTGGGAACACGTCATGGGAAAAGAAAACTTTACTGCATCCCTTCAAGAGAAAAACTCAAACGGTGGTATATACCAAACCGTGACACAAACCCCGGGTGCTATAGGGTACGTTGGTCTTGGCTATGTCGACAACGGAGTAAAAGCACTCACGATAAACAACATTATCGCAAACCCAGCAAACGTCCTTTCTGGAACATATCCGATTGCACGAAACCTCTACGTGTTTACCAAGGGAAACGCAACAGGAGCGGCAAAGGAATTTATTACCTTCATTCAAAGCACCGAAGGACAAGCAATCGTCCAAGAAGAAGGATTCGTCCCTATACCGATAACCGAAACGTATAATTCCACGGGAAAAAGTCTCAGCGGAATCCTTAGCATTGGTGGATCAACGACAGTATTTCCGATACTTGAAAAAGCAAAAGAAACATTCATGATATTGTACCAAGGTCTCCAAATAACTGTGAGTTCTACTGGCTCGGGCGCAGGTATCACAGCAGTTGGCGCGGGAACCGTAGACATCGGCATGTCATCTCGTGACCTGAAATCATCAGAAAGTAATTTAGGACTGGTCAAATACACGATCGCAAGTGACGCTATCGTCCTCATCGTCAACCCAGAAAATACCTATGTCGATAACCTCTCGCTTGCACAAGTAAAAGCAATTTACATAGGTGAGATTACCAACTGGAACGAATTCAGTTAAACAACTATTTCCCCTGCTAAAAACTTGAAGCAGATCTATGGATTCAGCTTCTTGCAACAAAATAATAGGGGTTGAAAAAAAACCAAGGAAGATGTAGGTAAGGAGGATCGGAAACCTCTGCAGAGCGAAAAACAACAACAACCATTCAAAAAATTCTTTCTTTCGAAAAAGAACATCAAGGAAAAAAGCATCAAAACAGTTCTTTTTCTTACGGCCATCTCTGCGATCATCGTAATCTTTTCTATTATTATTTTTTTATTCAAGGATGGATACCCTATTTTTCAAACCGCCGGTCTTTGGGATTTTCTCTCAGGGACTCGATGGAATCCTACCGGCGAGCCACCACTTTACGGTGCGTTTCCTCTCATCGTAGGAACACTTCTAGTCACACTCGGTGCGATGATTGTCGCTATTCCATTGAGTATCGGGAGCGCGATCTTCATCTCTGAGATAGCGACCCCGAAAATGAAAACAGTGATAAAACCTGCAATTGAACTTCTTGCCGGCATCCCCTCAGTGGTGTATGGTTTCTTCGGTTTAATTGTACTCACAACATGGCTGCGAATATCGTTTAGCCAGCCTTCGGGTGAATCCTGGCTTGCTGGTTCGCTTTTGCTTGGGATTATGGCAATCCCCACAATCACTAGTGTTGCAGAAGATGCGCTTAGTTCAGTTCCTCGCGAGTTCAAAGAAGGTTCATTTGCACTTGGGGCGACACGATGGCAGACTATTAGTAAAGTCATTGTTCCTTCAGCCTTGTCGGGGATTACTGCAGGGATTATTCTTGGGATAGGTCGTGCGATTGGTGAAACCATGGCAGTAATGATGGTCTGTGGGAACCCAACCTATGGTCTCATCCCTACATCCATCACCAATGTGTTTGCCCCCATCAAAACACTGACAGCAACCTTAGGCATCGAAATGGGAGAGGTAGCCGCAGGAAGTAATCATTATCACGCGTTATTTGGTATTGCTCTCCTTCTTCTCATAATCACGCTGGCGGTAAATATTATTGCAACGGTTATCTTAAACCGGTTGAAAGAAAAACAACGATCCCCCTCAAAGAAGAAGACGCGCCTTAGCGTTTCGATCAAACAGCAAATCAGGAAAACATTGGTTTTTACCATCATTATGCTGTGTGTAGTAATCCTGCTTATTTCCATGGGAATACTTCTTACAGCATGCACTGGTCTTGTTGTAGGAGCCGTGTACTATCTGAGAAAAAAAGTATCAGCAAAGACCGGTCAGCGGATTGCTTTTATCGCAATCGCGGGGGCTATTCTTACCGTGATAGTGATCCTTGGAGTAATCCTTGCGTATATCATTTCAAACGGTGCAGGAGCACTCAGCTGGGAATTCCTCTCACAGGGGCCGAGCAATCTCGGCAGATCTGGTGGGATTTACCCAGCGATTATCGGCACGTTATACCTTGTTTTAGGAGCAATTGCTATCGCTT
>CAYGVY010000165.1:0-3509 GCA_964353435.1 uncultured Thermoplasmatales archaeon
TTGGTTGGATTGCTGCAGCCCCTAGTCCCCCTAGGACAAAACATAAAACAATAATAATTGACGTTAGTTTATTCATATTATCCTCCGTTTAAATCTAAGATTAAATCGCTATTGTTATATTTAAATTAATCGGTCATAATATTAAATTAGAAACAATGGTAATAAAAGGTCACGAGACTGATTTCACTTCAACATTACTATAACCTGAGATTACTTCTTTAAAAACATATCTTTAGAAACCCTACTGTCCTATAACAATTAGTGGTTTTAATATGACAAGAATTAACACGGTTTTAACTCATATTTTTATGTTAATATCCGCCTATTTTTAAACTAGGATCTCCAAGCAGCACAAAACCGTGAATTGTGTGGATGTCCCATCTTTCTAATGGTGTTTTGAAGTGTTCAGTGTATCTACTCACAGCGTATCCCCAGCAATCACCAAGGTGTTGATTTCCTTCAATGCCATACTCGTAAAGAAGGCCTAATTCCATATACCCGTATCCTGCTTCTACACAATCTGGTTCATTTGTTCCATCTCCATCAAGATCACCATATTCTCCTGTTGCGGCAACAGGGAAACACGTGTAACCTAACGAAGCTATACCGCCGCCCATATATTTTTTAACAAACCCCGAGCATAGATCCTCTGGAAAAGGTTGAGCGCCCCAAGGGCGATTAAAAACTGATACATTAAACATGGCGTTGTGACAACCGCCGATTAATACAATGGGATATTCACTATTGAAAAAGAATGGTAAATTCCAAACACCTATGCCTTTTTCCCATACTTTAAAGTCATTTGGTTTGTGTGTACTCCAATAGCTTGGGCTTCCGTGCCCATGGAGGTACATAAACATTGCACCTGTCCCAAGCGTTTCTCTTAAATTTCTAGCCGTGACATCTGTTTGGCTTGCATAGACCTTTTTTGCCTCGAATCCTGAGAAATAGGTGAGTGCCTTATCTCCAACTATTTCACCTTCGTATCCCGGTTCTTCGAAATTATCTCCTCCAGCAACTAAGATTTTCTTACTTGCTGCGTTATTCTCGTATCTGATTGTTTTATCTATGATTGTTTTAAGTTCAAATTTACTTCTACACGCCCATCTGCCTACATATACATCTGGGTACAAATCCATATTATCTTTCAACTTTCCAACTTCGGGCCATTCACCAAACACATTATTGTTGTCCGTGTCCCAAGAAGAAAAGTTGTAAGTTGTATTGTATATATCTGCATAGTACAGATCACTCACGTATCTTTTCTCATCTGCCCAGAAAACATCTATGTATCTCACTGGCAAGAACCAAGTTTCATTGATCCCTGGCTTTCTGCCGCCAACTAGTAAAACATATTTAATTCCCCAATTATCTAAGGAATCTTTAATGAAATATTTTACTTTCTCAGCATCATCCCTTCCATTTACAGGGAAATAATTACTGTTGTATATTTCATCCAGACTTACTAATTTCGTCTTTAACCCGTGGCTTTCTTTATGATCAACCAAAGTTTGCAGCTCTTTTGAAAAATCGTTTGGTGCTATTATAAGCAAATCATACGTATTTGGAGGAGTATTGGATTCTTGTGGTTCTTCGTAGGTTATTTTAATTTCTGCATTGGATACGTAGTAAATCGTGTTATCGTATGAGTATCTAACAGGATAAAACTGTAGTGTCAAAAATAAAACATGTTCTCCGTCTTTTAAACCACAACCCAGTTGGTAATCAAACCAGTTCTCAGGAAACATATTTCCAGAATTGGAAATTTGTTGATTCATATCTACTTCATTTATTTTATTTGCAGATTCAGGATAACTTGGTTCTGATGCGATAGTAATACCCTTTGGTAAAGATTCATGGTTTATTTCTGAAATAATATCGCATTTAACTTCGTTTATATTTGTTCCAAAATGAAATGTTAAAGTCTTTTTATAGACTGGTAAAATTGGATTACCTGGTTTTAGAAGGACAGAATTTGCCCCTTCAACGTTGGCAGTAACATATTCCCCGTTATCCTCTATATGTGGTGAATTAAATACAAGCTTTTCTACTTCTGTCGTTATCCCATTGCTCTGGGAAGCAGTTACAACTATCCCACCGCCCAGGATCAAGATTCCTAATACAATTATAGATAATATTTTTCTCATTGCTTTTGCCCCCTTGTGTATTATAATTTTTATCTACTCTCTAGCTACTATATAGCTTTTATTTTTGGTCTCTTCATCTCCTGATAAACAGGTTAAGAATTAATATCACCTTGATACTTTTAAATGTTTGGAAAAGATAAAAATTTAGAAACAGAAGCATTGACACGGTTTTAAGACTCATGTTTTTTTTTACGAATCAAAATGATAAAAAAGAAAAAGGTAAATTTACTTTTTTTCTTCCTCTTCTTTTTTTTCATCTTTTGATAAACCCTTTTTCAAACCATGACCAAGCCCCTTCACAGCACCCCAACCCGCTTTACCAACTTTTCCAACTACTTCCCCTGTTTTTTCAGCACCTTTTTCAATTTTTCCTTTCTTATCTTCATCACTCATAACTTATAACTTCCTTCTTATAGATTCATAACTATTCCTTCTTTAAAAACATACCCTTTGAAATCTTTGTTTTGTGCTCTATAAGATGGTTACTAGCAAAAAATTTAAGTCTTAAAGGGTTATTATATTATTATGAAAAAATTAAAATTACAAGGTGTTACATCTTTTTTAATTTTTTTTATAGTAAGTGGAATAGTAGTTTCAGGTTCCATTCAAAACCATATGGATGAACGAATTATTTCTATAAATGAAAATCAGAGAACCGGTGATTTCTATTTTGTTCATATTACTGATACACATGTGGTCCATAAATTGTATGATCACAATGAAATCAGGAAACATTGGCTTATCTCACTTTTAGATTACATTACATCGTTTGATAAGCCACCTGCGTTTGTGGTGATCACAGGAGATTTAGTAGAATGGGGTGAAGGGTTTCTTGGCGCTCTGAATTATTATGCTTTGATTCACTGTTTCTATAAAAATAATACACAACTTTACGCTGATAAGAATTGTTCAATCCCAGTGTATTTTACTCCAGGGAACCATGATCATTACCCAAACCGGGAATTATATAATTACCATTTGTTCATTGATAGAACTCACATCAATGATCATGATCGATACGTAATAACCTACAAGAATCTTAGTCTTTTTTTCATGAATTCAGGTCCAAATTCTTACGCAAAACCAAGTGACTGGGCTAATTCTCTCGGTATTGGTCTTACCAACGACGATATAGTCTGGTTAGATGAAACATTAAATAATTGTACCACAAACAAGAAAATCATACTTATGCACCATCCCGCAGTAAACATTAGAAATAACCAAGGTGAATTATATGATGTTTTTATTCATAATAGAGAAAAGTTCATTGAGTTATGCCAAAACTTTGATATTGATGTTGTATTAGCAGGACATACGCATGATCCCCGGGTTTTTGATTCTGACGAACATCTATATGAAAAC
>CAYGVY010000166.1:0-3508 GCA_964353435.1 uncultured Thermoplasmatales archaeon
CCCTGCACGAGCAACACAAGAACAGTTCATTCATAATAAATATTTAGGTTGAAACACGTTTGATGTCAAGACAACAGTCCATACGACACCCAACCTTTTTTTTCCCGGAATGTTTTAAATGCCGGAAATGATTTCAGTATGGCAAAGAGGTGATAGGATGAGCCAGGGAAAATATATTGGAGTACTCACCAGTGGTGGCGATGCTCCGGGGATGAATGCAGCAATACGCGCAGTCGTACGAACCGGGATCTATCATGGAAACACGCTATTCGGGATCAAACGCGGGTATCAAGGAATGATCGAGGGGGACATTGAACAGCTCAACCGGTATTCCGTCAGCAACATCATCAAAGACGGCGGAACCTGTCTGCAGACCGCACGAAGTAGTGAGTTTCTCACGAAAGAAGGCCGAGAAAAAGCGTTTAAAAACATCAAACGCTTTGGAATCGACAGCATTATCGTCATCGGAGGAGACGGCTCGTTCCGCGGGCTTCATCAGCTCATCCAAGAGTTCCCTATCCAAGGCATCGGACTCCCAGGGACGATTGATAATGATCTCTATGGGACTGATTTTACCATTGGTTTTGACACCGCGGTCAACACCGCACTTGAGGCAATCGATAAGATACGGGACACCGCCTCATCACACTCACGACTCTTTATTATCGAGGTCATGGGACACACATCAGGGTACATCGCCTTGTATACCGGTATTGGTGGTGGCGCTGAAGACATTCTTATCCCAGAGGCACCCATGGAGATGCAGAAACTCATCGAGAAACTTAATGTACAACACAAAGCAGGGAAAAAAAGCAGCATCATTGTCATCGCTGAAGGAGAGGCAGCGGGCGGAGCTCTCGAGATAAAATCAAACATAGAAAAAGTCATTGACTGGGACATCAAGATCAGCGTGCTTGGTCATGTGCAACGGGGAGGAGACCCTTCTGCGTTTGACCGGGTGCTTGCCAGCAGGTTAGGATACGAATCGGTCCTTGCGGTCATGAACAATGAAAACGATAAAATGGCTGGTATGGTCAATAACAAAGCGACACTCACTCCACTCGAAGACACGTGGACGAAGAAAAAAGACATGGACATGACCTATCTGAAAATGAATGAAGTCTTAGCAGCACAACAGGTAAAAGCTCTTGAAGTCACCGCATAAAGAATATACAGTGATAATTTGATAATTGACAACGAATCATCATAAAGAAGCGACAATCCTGTTTTCAAAAATCTGAAGGTTTTTTTTGTAGTCCTTCACATACTCGAACAAAAAATCATACACAACATCTTTGAGAATCAATGGTTCAGGTGATGCCATCTGAAAATCAACTTTTTGTTTAGGGTGTTCTAACGCAGCACGAATTTTTTCATTCGATAAGACACCTTTTCCCTTTTTTTCAAGAGCAGACACGATACGACGAATCTGGTTCCAAAGAAATGTCTGTGCATAAAAATCAAGAACCAAAAAATCCTGTTTCTCAACAATGACGATGTTGTCAATTGTTCGAACCGGGTTTTTCAACGGTTCAACCCGCGCGAAATTCTGAAAGTTATGCTCACCGGTAAACAACCCAGCAGCAGAAAACACTGCATCAACATCAAGATCGTTTCTCTTCAGATAATACCGGTATTCCCTTCTTTTTGCATGACGAGGATAAAAAACAGGCTCGACCGATTGAACCCCATAAATGAATACATCTGATATACCCTTTGTCAACTGGCTAACAATCTTTTCTTTGGAACATGCAGTATCAAATGCACACACATTGCCCAAGGCAGACACACCGCGATCAGTACGACTCGCGGTACGAAAACAAGATGTTCTGGCATCAACAACAATCTTTCGTTTGATCAATAGATCTAACAGTTCTTGTTCAATGGTTCGTTGACCAGGTTGTCGTGCATACCCAGAAAAATTTTTTCCATCATAAGCGAACTTTAGCGCAACTCGCATACAAACACCGATATTGTTTCTCCCATAAAACATTTCTGATACTTAAGAGGATAATACTTTAAAAACAAAAAAGATACTACACAAGAACAGTATGCCAAGAAAAAAAGATATCGAGGAAAAACTCAAGAAAGTCAACGCAGACATCGGAGACATTATTCGAATCATACGAAACGACGAGCAGCATGAAGGAGTGCTTATGCCACACCATGAATTCAGCGACGACGATATCATTACGATAAAACTCAAAACAGGGTATAACATCGGTATTGCGGTCGATAAAAAAACAGAAATTATCCTTGTACAGAAACAAAAAACCACGGAAAAAAAAACTAAAAAGATTCCCTTTGATCAAAAAAAACCAACCATCTCCATCATTGGGACCGGGGGAACGATCGCCTGTTACGTCGATTATCGGACCGGTGCGGTCCATCCTGCCTCATCGGCAGAGGAACTCGCGTTCTCAGTCCCTGAAATCTTTGATCTCTGTAACGTGAAATCACAGGTCGCCTACCAGATGCTTAGCGAAAACATCGAGGTTTCCCACTGGCAAGCCCTCGCGGAGATCATCGCCAAAGAACTCAACAACGGTGCGGCTGGCGTTGTTATTCCCCATGGGACCGATACCCTCGGATACACGGCAGCAGCATTATCATTTCTTCTGAAGAATCTCACAGGACCAGTGGTGCTTGTCGGAGCGCAACGATCCAGTGACCGGCCATCCTCGGACGCAGCGCAGAACCTCATCGCTGCAGCAACCGTTGCCGCAACCTCAGATATCGGAGAAGTTGTCGTCGTGATGCATGGGGAAATCTCTGATACTTTCTCAACTATTCATCGAGGTACCAAAGTTCGAAAATTCCATACATCTAGACGAGACGCGTTTCAAACCGTCAACGACCTTCCACTGGGAAAAGTAGAAAACGGTGTCATCACACTAGACGCTCCATATCGGAAGAAGACAACAGGACCGGTGACAACCGATACCAACATAGAGGAAGACGTCGCGATAATTTATTTCTATCCAGGGATGAAACCAGCGGACATCCCAGAGAAAAAAGGCCTTGTGTTAGCAGGGACCGGTCTAGGGCATATATCAGTAAAACTCCTCCCACGGATCACTAAACTTATCAAAGACGGCACGGTGATCGTCATGACCTCCCAGTGTCTGTTCGGACGCGCCAATATGCGGGTGTATTCCGCAGGACGAGACCTTATCAAAGCAGGCGTTATCTCAGGTGAGGATATGCTGCCTGAAACCGCCTATGTCAAACTCATGTGGGTGCTTGCGCATGCAAAAAACAAGCAAGATATTGAACAACTCATGATGACGAATATTGCTGGTGAAATAGCAGAACGAACAAAAAGTAACGCTTTCCTCCAACAAAACAATTAACCGATTTTTTCAGGGACCAAAAAAAGATAACCATCCAGTTTCACCGTTTTCACCATTGGAGTATCAACAGAAGCGGTTTTTGGTTTCCGTATCTCAACGGTGGTATAGGTTTTCGGATTCATGAGTTGAATTTCGTTTTTTGACTGACTGACCAC
>CAYGVY010000167.1:0-3500 GCA_964353435.1 uncultured Thermoplasmatales archaeon
GGCGGTTTATTCTTGTTTTGCTCTTGGATCAACCAGAGAGAGATCGGCATCGCAGAGGCGGATTGGCGCATCGTGCTTTGTGACCACCCCATAATCTCTTGTTCGGGTGTGTTCGTACGGCAGTCCTCACAGATGAAGAATTTGTCATCAAAGACCAGCCCACATTGGTGTTCCTGGGGATGGAATTTATGCTTACACATCTCACATGTTTTTTCTGGAATATTTACTCCTCCTAAACCACTTCCAATTTTTTGTTGTGATCACATATCTTTATTAGGTTTATATATAAAACTCTTTTGGATGAAAAGAAAAAAAGGAGAGAGGGATGGGATGCAAACGAAGAGAGAAAGTGGCAGAAATGCCAGTTCGACTGGACTGGCATGTCCTCCGTATCTCAAGGTCAATTAATCATGTAAGGATTGTTCTTGGTTATATATCTACAAGGAGGGTGAGTGAAAGTATTCGCTGGCTTTGTCTCAAAAGTATTTTCTTGAAAGGGAGTGGATTTTATTAATCAGGTGTCGATGTTGGACCGTATCAGTATAAGGAATGTTCCTATGACGATTCCCCCAAGAGATATCCTTCATGAACTCTCACCAGAGATTTTTAAAACACTGCGAGTGATCTTTTGGGAGAAGGTATACGCAACAAAGGCGATACAAATCACGCTCAAGCTACATCCTGAGTGGGAGGACAACAAACGAGCATTGCTTTCTGAGACAGTATACGATCTCATCCGATGGTGGAGACCACTCTGGTACATCATTGATCGAGACCCAGTACCAGAAGAAAAAGACCTCCAGAAACTCATCACGATCTACCTTTTTTCCAAGAAAGGAGACTTTACCGCACTCCAAAAAAAAAGAGGATTGGATGCAAATCAGGTAATACAAAGAATTGCAACCATAAAGAACATGAGAGTTCTGCGTGAATCAATCCCTGACTGGCTTGACAAACAAGGAGAACAAGAACTTGGCTCACGATGGGATGCTGTTATTGCATCATTGAACAAATACCCTGACCTCATCATCAGAGTGAACACCCTGAAAACAACAGTAAAGGAGTTGACGGTTTTTCTCCGGAAAGAAGGAATCGTAGCTGAACCAATCGACTGGAGTCCAGACGCACTCCACATCATAGAAAAAACAAACGTCTTCAAACTCTCTAGCTTCAGAGCAGGACTTTTCGAAGTCCAGGATGCTGCATCCCAAATGGTTTCCCGGATTCTGGACCCACAACCAGGGATGCGCGTGGTTGACGCCTGTGCCGGGGAAGGAAGTAAAACCTTGCATCTTGCAGTCTTGATGAAAAACAAAGGGAAAATTATTGCCTTAGATACCCAGGAATGGAGACTGAACGAACTTCGAAAACGAGCGATGAAAGCAAGTGCTGACACCATTGAAACACGAATGATTACCTCATCCAAAGTATACAAAAGAATGGATGGAACAGCAGATCGATTGCTCCTCGATGTCCCCTGTTCAGGACTCGGGACCTTGCGGAGAAACCCGGATATCAAATGGAAGCTTTCTTCGGACGATTTGAAACGGCTTACAATTCTACAACAAGAGATTCTAGAAAAATACTGCATGATAACAAAACCAAACGGACGGATGGCCTATTCAGTCTGCAGTATTCTCCCATCAGAAGCAGAAGAGCAAGTCGTACGATTCCTCAAAAAACATACTGATTTTCTTCTGTTGAATGAAAAACGATACTGGCCTGAGACCGATGGTACTGATGGATTCTACGTGGCGCTCATAGAGCGAAAAACATAAACACCACAAATTCCCATAACATATAAATTGTGGGCGGAAATAGCTGATACATTCTAATAAGAAGAGGAGGGCGCGGATATGAAAATCCTGTCATGGAATGTCAACGGCATAAGAGCAGCAGATAAAAAAGGGTTCTTCACCTGGTTTCAGAAAGAATCACCAGACATCCTCTGCCTCCAAGAGGTAAAAGCAACACCAGACCAACTTACACCCTATCTCAGGAATATGCCGGGGTATCATACGTTCTGGAACCCGGCAGAACGAAAAGGTTACAGTGGGGTTGCAACCTTCACGAAACAAAAACCAATTGAAGTGAAAACAGGATTTGGTAGAGACGAGTTCGACAGCGAAGGAAGAATCCTTATCAACACATTCCCATCGTTTACCTTATTTAACATCTACTTTCCAAACGGAAAGAAAAACCAAGAACGACTCCAGTATAAGCTTGATTTCTACGATGAGTTCCTCAGCTACGCTGATAACTTGAAAGCAAAAAAACGCAATATCGTCGTTTGCGGCGACTTTAACACTGCTCATACAGAAATTGATTTATCCCGACCAAAAGAAAACGAACACATCTCAGGTTTCCTCCCAGTAGAACGAGCGTGGCTAGACACCTTGGTTGATCATGGGTATGCGGACACATTCAGGCAGTACAATAAAGAACCGAATCAGTTCACGTGGTGGGACTTGAAAACCGGTGCACGTGCACGAAACGTCGGCTGGAGGATCGATTATTTCTTTGTCAACAAAGAATTCCTCCCACAAGTGAAAAACGCGTTCATCTTACAACAAGTCACGGGATCTGATCACTGCCCTGTCGGCATCGAAATCATAACATAAACAAGGAGAGAGAAAAAATGACGGAATCACTCGATTTCATCTACAAAGAACAAAAAGAATTGTCCCATTTTGGAGGAATAGCTGCACTCCTCGGTTGGGACCAGATGACCTATATGCCACAGAAAGGGAGCGAAGAACGAGCAGAACAACTCTGCCTGATCTCGCGCTTAGCCCATGAACGCGTGATCTCAGATGAATTCTATAATCATCTCAAAAAACTCGATGAAATGTCAAACACGCTCACCGAAAAAGACCGGATCATTGTCACCAAATTAAAAGAAGATGTCGAAAAAGCACGAAAAGTCCCCTCCGAGTTTGTCGAAAAAATGTCAAGGACCACGTCGCTTGCGTACACCGCTTGGGAAGAAGCACGTGAAAAAGACAAATTCTCCTTGTTCGCACCACATCTGGAAAAAATCATTGAGCTAGAAAAACAATATTGTGATTATGTCAAACTACCAGGTCATCCGTACAACAGCCTGCTTGATGACTATGAAGAAGGAATGACCGTTGATACATTACGAAAAGAGTTTGGCACACTCAGACCACAACTTGTCGAAATACTCAAAAAAATTACCACAAGCGCTGTCTATCAAAAACAACAACCAATGCAGATGAAGTTAGGGGTTGACCAACAAAAAGAACTCTGCTCCATCCTATTGAAGCAAATGAAGCTGCCTGCAGATAGATCACGCCTTGACGTCTCCACACATCCCTTTACCACAACCATGGCTGATGATGACGTGAGAATCACCACGAACTACGAACGTGAAGGACTGCTGTCTTCGTTTTTCTCAACAGTTCATGAGGCTGGTCACGCGCTTTATGAACTTGGACTTCTGAAAGGAGAATACAAAGACACGGTGATTTCAGATGCCC
>CAYGVY010000168.1:0-3489 GCA_964353435.1 uncultured Thermoplasmatales archaeon
TGGTTTCTTTTGGAATGACTTTGTATCGTCCGTGCAACACATTCATGACTGCTTGAACTCCAACAACTTGACTTGTCGGCGTCACAAGGGGCGGGTATCCAAGTTCTTCTCGCACTCGTGCGGTCTCATCGAGGATCTGTCGGTATTTATCACGAGCACCTTGCTCCTCCAGCTGGAAGATGAGGTTTGAAAGCATACCGCCAGGGACTTGATGAAGTGTGACACTAGGATCGACCTTTAATGCATCGAATCGGTGGAGATGTCGGTACTTCTCCCAGATTTTGAGGAAATACGTCCGGCATTCAATAAGTAACTCTAAATTATAATTCGTATCCCATTCTGTTCCTTGTAACGCGGCAACAACACTTTCGGTCGCAGGAGCCGCAGTACCTCCTGATATTGGAGACATTGACGTATCGAGGATGTCAGCACCTGCTTCGACTGCTCGTTGGTACGCCATCCCTGTCATCCCACTCGTATAATGGGAATGAAGATCCATCGGTAGGTTAACGCCAGCGTCTTTGGTTCCTTTGATAATGTCATAGGCGCGTTTCGGTGAAATCATTCCTGCCATATCTTTTATGCAGACAGAATCCGCACCCATTTTTTTCAATTCAATGAATTTATCCACAAAATAGTCAACTGTATGAACCGGCGAAATAGTATAACTCAAACATGCTTGGACATGTCCACCGTTTTCTTTGGCCGCTTGCATCGGGACTTTCATATTGCGTAGGTCGTTTAAGGCGTCGAAGATACGGAAGTAATCACATCCGTTTTTCTTTGCGAGGTAGATGAATTTTTTTACAACGTCGTCAGGGAAGTTCCAGTACGCAACAATGTTCATTGCTCGTTCAAGCATCTGTAGAGGTGTGTTCGGCATGGCTTTTTTCAGTTTGTTTAATCGTTCCCAAGGGTCTTGGTTCAGGTATCTGATGCAGACATCGTAGGTTGCGCCACCCCAGACCTCGAGTGAGAAGAATCCAATCTGATCAAGTTTTTCCGCAATTGGTAGCATATCTTCTGTTCGCATTCTCGTAGCAAGTAAAGATTGATGTCCGTCTCGTAGGATCATTTCATGTAGTTGTACCATATATACTTCCCTCCAGTCTCCAACATGTTTCTCAGACAATTGTTGAGTGGATGGTTTTAAACGAGAGATGGTATCCTGTGAACCTACTTAAAAATATCGGGAAGAAAACCTGACATGTTTTCAAGAATCCTGGGGTAAATACTCCTGTTGATAATACAACTATTGTACAGCAATCTATTTGTATATGATGTAGTATTAGACCCAAATTAATTTGGGGCAGGCTTATGAAGAACCAGATCGTTTTGATAATATTAGGCGTTTGTCTTCTCGGTTTTTCTTGTATTCCCTCATCGGTCGGACTCCCTGCTGGGACGATTTCAGAAGGAAGCATCTCGTTAGAGTATCGGAATGTTACGGTATATGCACCAGCGGTCTCTCAACTAGGAACAGGGTATATCGGTGTGATTTCTACGATCACTGTTTCGATTCAGGGAAATGGGAGTGGACGGGTGTTTGTTGATACGCTCCCGCTTACTGATGTGGATATGCAAGGGTCTGCTCGTCTCGCGGTGAAAGTTGCTAGTGCACTAGTCAGCACTGACACACGACCTCACCTTGATCCCGGTACGTGTGATTTCTTCTTTGTTGTTCGAACGACTTCTCCGATGATCGGTGGTCCATCTGCTGGTGGGATTATGACGGTCGCGGTGATCTCACTTTTAGAGAATTGGACACTTGACAATAGAACGGTCATGACCGGGATGATCAACCCAGATGGAAGTATCGGTCCGATCGGAGGAATTCCGTACAAGATCGATGCGGCGTATTCTGTTGGTGCGACACAGTTTTTAATTCCGAAAGGACAAATGACGTACACTGAAATGGTTACCGAGCGTCAAATTATTAATGGTATAATATGGGAAAATACCTATCCGGTTACCCGTAATGTTTCCGAGTACGCACAGACTAATTATAACATGAAGGTGGTCGAGGTTGAAGATATCAATGACGCTCTGTTGTACTTCACGGGTTGGACATTCCCTGTTACGGAATCACCAGATAAAATCACAACAGAAGATTACATTACCGCGATGAAACCACTTGCAACAAGTCTATTAAAAGAGGCACAGGAATCATATCAAAATGCAAGCAATCTTTTTAATATCACAACGATACCGAACCGATATCCTAATTATTATAAAAATCAAGTGACTGATTTTCTGAATACTGCTAATGATCGACTTCTTGAATCAACGAACTGGTATGACGAAGAGGTGTACTATACCAGTACGAGCAAGTCATTTCAATCGCTTATTGATTCCCATTTCGTTTCTTACATATGTCAATACTTTGCGTCTCATAACCAAGAGGCATTCGTACAGTCTCTTCTTAACCAAACGATGCAATCCTATACTAACAAGAGCGAGGTAGCAAAGAACGCTCCTATCAATGGAATGATAACGTTACAATGTGTCGGTGCAGCGCAACAACGGGTAAATGAGGCAGCATCCTACCTTTCTCAGGCAAACACAAGTTTCCAGAATAACGATTATTTCACTGCGTTATACAAAATTGCGTACGCCCAGGAGCGAAGTGAGAGCGTGCAGTGGTGGCTGAACATTTCTACCCCATTCAATGACACGGGAGAAATTAACGCATCGATGATTAATACACTTGCAGAAGAATACCTTGATGATGCTCAACAAGCGATCGTATATTCAGAGATTATCATTCAAGAAATGGGAAAAACATCTAATTACCTCAATGATGCAAAGGATCTTCTTGAAACCGCTCGCAGTGAGAATGAGAAAGGATACTCTGCTGCTGCGTTGTTCGGTGCGTTTGAGTCGTTAGTGAAAGCAAACCTTGCCTTAGAACTTGTTGATGGAGTGACCCGTGAGAAGGTTGAGCGAGCACGAGAAAGAGCAAGTGCGAGCATTACAGAGAGTCGAAATCAAGGAATCGAACCAGTCCTTGCCGTTAGTTACTACGAATATGGTCAGAGTCTTGCAAACGAGTCATCACTTGATACCGCGGTTGTCTACTATAAAGACGCTGATTTAATCGCTGGTGCGTTACGGTTCACGACCCCGTATGGAGTACAATCTTCACGCTATGTTGGGATCCCTGATAACAACCCCATTGTATCCTGGAATTATGGGCCGTATCGCTACATCAGGTTTTTTATTCTTTTCGCTCTTATCGGTGGAATCGGTGGTTTTGGACTCGGACTTTTAATCGCAGGACTTTTCGGTCAAAAGAAACTAAAAGAACAATTTTTCTCTAAAAATTCAACCACGCGGAGCATCGAGGATTACTACAAAAAGCAGAAATAAGACATCCTCTTTTACCTCATCCAATGGATATCTCAGGAGAGCTCATCAACAACCACATCATAGTAAAAAAATCGAGTGACATTGGTAGACTTTATAATAAAAGTCATATTGGCACGCTTT
>CAYGVY010000169.1:0-3477 GCA_964353435.1 uncultured Thermoplasmatales archaeon
CTGCGCGAGCAATCGTCCTTCCTTCAGTTTCGGAACAGGTTCTAAAAACGCTTTAGAAAGCTTTTTTTCAGAACTACGACATTTCAACGCATAATACCCAGCACCAGCTTTTCCCAATGTTCCTGTCACCGCGACGACATCACCTGGACGCGCACCGGTCCGTGACATAAACTCATCTTTTTTAATAGTGCCAAACGCGGTTCCACATAACGTAATCTCCTGGGTCTCCTTCGTGTCACCCCCGATGATCGTTGTTCCAAAAGCAACTGCGCATGCATCTGCTCCTTTGGTAAGCTCTTTGAGAAACAGCTCTGATGTTTTTTTCGGAAGTCCAAACGAAATGACAAGACCAAGCGGGGTTCCCCCTTTTGCTGCAATATCTGAAAGGTTCATGGCGACAAGGAACCACCCCATCTGATATGGCGTCATCTGCGCAGGAATATGAGTCCGCTGATACATCAGATCCGTCGTAACCAGCAAATACTCTTTTCCCATATCAATCACGGCGCAGTCATCACCAATCCCCCTGTTGTTTGTTCCTTTGGTAAGAATCTCTGCGATACGTTGAATCGCTGCCCGTTCCCCAAGATCTGATAATTCCTTCACAACTATGACAACCCAACCAGCATAAAAAAGTTTATCACAGCCATGTGGTTTCGCAATACAGGGCGATTATTCTTGAAGAAAATGACCTACAAAGACTCCGGTGTGGATATTGATCAAAAGGAAGAAGCAATCAAACAACTCCTCTCCAGCATTTCCACAAAACGAAAAGGAACCATTGGGAAACCAATGGGTGGGCACTATGCAGGACTTATTGAGTTTGGCGACTACGCGCTTGTTCTCTGTACCGATGGTGTCGGAACCAAGGTCAAGATAGCTGAAGCTTTGAAGAAGTGGGATACAGTCGGGATTGATTGCATCGCAATGAATGTCAACGACGCGTTATGCGTCGGAGCAGAGCCTTTAGCATTTGTCGATTATCTGGCTATGGACGACCCAGACCCAAAAATCACCAAAGAAATTGGGAAAGGACTAGAGAAAGGCGCGGAACAATCCAATATTTCTATTGTCGGTGGAGAGACTGCGGACCTCCCTGAACTGATTAAAGGGCTTGACCTTGCGGGAACCTGCCTTGCTTATGTGAAAAAAAAACGGATCATCCTTGGCGATAAGGTCCACTCTGGCGACATCATCATCGGACTGAGCAGCAGCGGGATTCACTCCAATGGGTATACACTTGCTAGGAAAGTCGTTGAAGAAGCTGGATTTTCGTATACTGACAAGTTTCCAGATGGGCTGTACCCCGGGAAAACCATTGGTGAAGTCATGCTGATACCAACCAGAATATACGTCAAAGAAATTATCGAGTTATTCAAGGAAATTAATGTTCATGGGCTTGCCCATATCACCGGCAGCGGACTATGGAACATTCCTCGATTAAAAGAAAATGTAAAGTATGTGATTGAAGACCCTTTAAAACCACAACCGATTTTCGCATTCCTGCAAAAATACGGGAACATTGATGACCAGGAGATGTACCAGATCTTCAACATGGGCATGGGATTTGCAGTAATAATCGCACAAGAAGATGCAGATAAGACAATGAGAATCCTCAAGAAACATTCTGATGCCACCATAAAACTCATCGGTACTGTCAAGAAAGGAAGTGGTGTGGAAGTCCCGCGCCTAGGGTTAACCTATCGTTAAAAAACTCCCTGTTGCGTACTATGAAAATTGGAACTGTTGAGATACAGAATCGTTTCGTTCTTGCACCACTCGCCGGCATTAGCTGTACTGCATTTCGAATGTTGTGCAAAGAAAACGGCGCTGGGTTGATGTACACAAAAATGATCGATTCAGACATCATCAGCGAAAAAACATCAGAAGAAGTGAAACAGTTCCTGAACATCCAAGACACGGAACGACCAGTCGCTGTTCAACTCATTGGGAGCGAAAAAAACATTCTTGTCAAAGCGGTTCACGCAGTTGAAGAGTTTGCTGATATCATTGACTTGAATGTCGGCTGCATCGAAGAAGATTACCTGGCGAAAGGATGCGGTGCAGCACTCTTAAAAGACCTCCCAAAACTAGAGAACATTCTCAGAGCAATGGTTAAGGCAACCGATAAACCAGTGACCGCGAAGATTCGCATTGGCTGGGACAACCAGAACATCAACGGTGTCAAAGTCTCACAGATAATAGAAAATTCTGGAGCACAATCAGTCTGTATCCATGGTAGAACCGCAGATCAGCAGTACGCAGGCAAAGTCAACTGGACCATCATGAAACAGGTCAAAGAAAAAGTCCATATCCCGGTCATCGCAAACGGTGATGTCACCAGCTACACCGACGGACTTGCTCTCTTACAAAAAACCTGTTGTGACCTGGTCATGATCGGAAGAGAAGCACAACACTGCCCCTGGATATTCAACCAAGAAACAGTAGACATCAAACAACAGATCCTCCGATTCATTGATCTGTATGAACAATACGAAAACAGACGATCAGCAATTGAGGTCGCTGATCATGTGTTTTGGATGCTGCGTGATTTCAAAACATCAGAAGACACAAAAAAGGTTCATCTAATTGGAACAATCTCGCGTATCAAACGATACGTGAACCGTTTACAACAAAATGAATGAAATACAGCAAACCGACGATGATGAGTTGATGGAGCAGATAGATGATCAGCGAGTGTCTTCCTAAAAAACATACCCCTCGACTGATAATGAACTGCGAATGATCTATTAATGAAAATTTTCTTTTATTGTTTTGATACAAACTATTCCCGAGAAAAACCCCGATTAAAACAACACCAAACCAGGGGAGCAAGGAAAAATAATCGAGGGTGTAAAAATGCGAAGGAACAAAACCCAGCCACAGCAGCCAAGGGAAATCAACAACAACTGTAATTCGGAGAAAAACACCAAGAATGATACAAAGAACTCCAAGAATGAGTGGCAGGTTTCGAAACCGAATCAACGGGTACGCCAAGAGAATTGAAAGACCAATGCAGTGCAGGACGCCAAACACAATGAATCCATTGTGAGGATATACCCAGGTAACAAGCGTGATGATGAGCCCTAACCCAAAGACACCTGCCCCTCGTTTAAGAAATTTTAACCGCAATTGTTGTTTTGACAATTTTTGTTGTGCGCGAGAATAACTTACTGTTAGAGAAATACCGACCAGTAGCAGAAACGTGGTGCTAATGGGATACAAAAACAGCAGGACGGGGGGCGAATCCAAATTCGTCGTATATAAGTCGAAATAGTTCAGATCAAAAACAAGATGATACACAATCATCAAGAAGATTGCGATGCCACGGAGAAAGTCTATCTCCCAAAACCGCTCTGACGGATTTTTTTTCACAGAACCATGGGAAAAGAAATATCTATATAAATTTGGTGAAAAAAAAGAAAGTAGCGGGGAATGGATTTGAACCATTGGTCTACGGGTTATGGGCCCGTCGGG
>CAYGVY010000170.1:0-3472 GCA_964353435.1 uncultured Thermoplasmatales archaeon
ATCACCTTTTTTTTTGGGTCTGTTATTAAATTTGGTTACATTACTTTTTCATTACCTTTAAGGTATAGCTAACCTTTTTACCTGCTCCCTCAACCATAAATACGTCTTCCCCTACGAGATCAGATAGTTCCAGATAAGCAGTTTTATTCGAAACAGTGGTAAGAGTTTGATATTCTCTATTCGTAATTCTTTCTCGCTCTTTCACATACATTACCGCTTTAATCTGTCTCTCATTCAAACCAAGGTTGTGCAGATACTCTTCCGTGTACACATCTTTTCTGAACATTACTGAAAAACCACCAAACCCTTCTTGGAATTTTGGGGTTGGAATCCCTTGTTGTCTACAAAAATCTAAGGGCTTTTTCCAATTTTCCTCATCCATCTACGGACCGATAGATACTATTTTATCAGGGAAACTAATACTTTCATTTATCCCCTAAGATGATATTTATAGAATAGGAGACACTATCCCTATGATGTTGAACAACAGACAAAAATGTTTGTATTATTTTTTACGAAAATCTGATCGTTGTTCAAAGATGCAACTTACAAAGATTTTCTTTCTGATGAGTCGTGAAAATAATATCCATGAACGAGGTAAATTTTACAGTTTTGTTCCCTATAAGTTTGGACCATACTCTTTCGAGTTATTCCATGATGTAGAATTGATGGAGCAAGAAAAGTTAGTATTAACTGAAGGAAATGACATTACATTCGTAGGTGGCAGTAACATAATACCTGTAGAGAGTGTACCAATTATTGATCAATACTTTGAAGACTATTTTTTCATAAATGAAAGAAAATTGATAAATTTCGTGTATGAAAAATATCCTGATTATACGATTTTTAGCAAAATCAAAAAAAAGAAGGAGTATGTTAGAGATTTAACAGGTGTTTACACAATTGGATATGAAGGACGATCCATCGATGAATTTTTATTGAAAATAATTGAGGAAAAAATCCAAGTCCTTGTTGATGTACGAAACAACCCTTGGAGCATGAAGTACGGCTATTCAAAACAAAATCTCGAAGTATTTTGTGAAAAACTTGGGATCCGGTATATGAATATTACATCGCTTGGTATTCCAAGTTCATTGCGGAAAAACTTAGACGGTAAAGAAGCGTATGAAAACCTGTTTGCCATGTATCGTACCTATCTTGAAAAGAAAAGAGTGGAACTTCAAGATTTAGAACGTTTATCGGAAAAACAAAAAATTGCATTGATGTGTTTTGAAAGAGATCCAAATTATTGTCATCGAGGGATTCTAGGAAAAGAATTAGAAAAAATGGGTGCAGAGGTTGAACTTCAGTGACTTGGCAGAAAATAAGGATCACTGTAGTAACGAAAGCATATCCTGAACCAAGCACGCGACACGTAACATCCGTTATCTGAGGTTTTAAAAAACGATTGTGAGATTGATTCAATCACGAGTAAGAAGAATTCCGAATTTATTTGGTCCATTAAACCAAATATTTCATAAAAAGTTTGGTCTGACAAACCAAATATTTATAGATGGGGTTAGAAAACATTAAATACCTTTATTTTAATTATAGTCTTGTTGTAAGAGACTATGAATAAAAGAAGTGTACATCTGGGACCTAGAGAAATACAACTCATATACACGTTGGAAAAACAAAATCTCATGATATTCAATATTGCAGATGTAAAAAGTATTCTCAAAACCTCAGATGCATCTGTTAAAAATGTTATTTATAGATTAAAAGATAAACATAGAGTAATTGAAATAGAACGCGGAAAGTACCTTCTTGCTCCTGCAAAATCAGGCGTTGAAGGGTACTGGTCTGAGCACACATTTAAAATATTAAATAAATTAATCGATACGTACTATGTTTCGTATTGGACTGCGTTGCATTATTGGGGGATGACCGAGCAGATTCCTAGAACTATTTATGTGGTGACTACAAAGATAAAAAAAGACATTGAATTTTTTGGGGAGAAAATCCAGTTCGTCACCGTAGTACCTAAAAAATTTTATGGATACACCACTGAAAAGATAGACGATGATTATTTTACTATTGCCACACGCGAGAAAACGATAATTGACTGCTTAGACCGCCCTGCTTATTGCGGAGGAGTCGCTGAATTGTTTAAAGGTTTGTGGACCACCAGAGATCAGATAAATTTTGATGATCTACTTAATGCCACAGAAAAATTTGATGCCAGTTCAGTACAAAGACGGTTAGGCTATCTTCTTGAAAAATCAGATTTGTTGAGAGGATATGAATATAAAAAATTGAAAGGAAACTTTAAGGGGTTCAGATGGCTAGATCCTTCTGCGAACAAAAAAATACTGCATTATGATCATAACTGGGGTTTAAAGGTTAATATTTCTGAGGAAAACTTGTTCGACTGGAGGATACATTGATGGATCTTAATGACATCAAACGACTGTCTGGTGAGATAAAAGTTCCTGTTGGAATTATTGAGAAGGATTATGTTCTTACTCTTACGTTGTCTCTCTTATCAAAGAGCGAGATGATAGAGCATATGGTGTTTAAAGGAGGTACAGCGATTAAAAAGATGTATTTTCCAGATGCACGTTTTTCTGTTGATCTTGATTTTGACTTTAAGGATATTACCATAAACAGAATCAAAAAAGAATTAGCAGAACTAATAAAATTAGATATGTTTGACAAGGTAAAATTTGCGAAAATTAAAGATGAATTTGAAAGCAAGAAGGAAGACGTTTATAGATGTACGATCGAATACGAAGGCCTCATAAAACACAATCTAAATCAATCTGTTTGTTTGGATTTCAGTGGGAGAGCATCTCATTTATGCAAGGTTGAAAAGAGAAAAATACTTGAGGATAATGTTCGCGAAACGACTGATGTTAAGATAAGGACCATGGATTTAACTGAGATTTTTGCTGAGAAATGTCGAGCTTTAATCACAAGAAAAGAACCGAAATCAAAAGATTTATTTGACATATACTTTCTTATAAACAAGGGTGTTATTGCAGATAAACGTTTGATTGATAAAAAATTTACTGGTTACAAAGAACGTTTTGATATGGATTATTTTACTCGTGCCGTAAGTGATATCTCTGGAGTTTGGAAGAGAGATTTACAAGATTTACTGCCGCGAGGCAATATTCCGGATATCAATAACACAGCATTTCTGGTCCGTAAGAAACTGTTTTAAAAAAAAGAAAAAGATTACAGTGAAACCTATCTGGAAATGGCTACTTGAACAACATTAAATTTACATACCATAAATAACATTTATTCACTTGAAAAACTTAACAAATTTGTTAAATTTATGATGTGATTAATATGGGCCAGGAAGAAACTGTCACTAACAGCACCATGAAAGATGGAAACGTACTTCACAAGTTAGGAATTTAAAACCTACAAAATGACAGAGATAAATAGAAAGAGGTTTTGCGGCCTACCCCTAGCACCTATCAAACGATACTTTTATATAGTAATTAATACTATATGATATCAA
>CAYGVY010000171.1:0-3467 GCA_964353435.1 uncultured Thermoplasmatales archaeon
CGGGAAGGTCCTTAATTCCATAAAAATAATATACTTATCTTGTATTGTAACCAAACCATCTAAGAACGCTATGGGATAAAGTATGAAGAAAGGTCATGGCATCGGTTTCGGGAAGGCTATCCTGTTTAACGAACACTTTGTAGTGTATGGGATTCCATCGATCGTATCAGCGATTGGGAACTACACTGTTGCGAAGGTCGAGGAGTACGACAAGCCGGGGTTCAAACTCGCGGATAAACGGCCTGCAACGCCAAAGTATAAGGAGGATAAGCTTGATCAGCAGAAGGAATCCTTTGAGCTGATGTTTAAGAAAATGGGTGTTGATCTGTCGAAAAAAGGAGTAAACATCACCTTAGAGGGTAACCTTTTTGCAGCGAGTGGTATTGGTGCTTCTGCTGCGTCGTGTGTGGCGGTCGCCCGTGCGCTTGCTGATTCTTATGAGCTTGATTTGTCTGATGAGCAGATTAATGAGATTGCGTATGAGGGTGAAAAAGGGTATCATGGAACTCCGTCTGGTGTTGACAATACCGCGTCGACGTATGGAGGTTTGATTTGGTTCCAGAAAGGGGAAAAGAATGTCATTGATCGGATTACACTGTCTAATCCTGTGGAAATCGTCATTGGGAACACCGGAAAGGTGACCGATACGAAAGCAGCGGTGGATGGAGTGAAACAGCGAAAAGAGAAGAATCTGAAGAAATATCAGGAGATCTTTGATAGGGCTGAGAATATCGCGTACCTTGCGAAACGGGCGATTCAGGATAGAGCGTATACTAATTTAGGGAAGTTGATGAACGAGAATCATAAGCTTCTGCAGCAGATTGAGGTGTCTTCGCGGGAATTGGATTTCTTGGTGAGTATCGCACGTGACGCAGGTGCGTTAGGCGCGAAGTTGACTGGCGGTGGTCTAGGGGGGAACATGCTTGCATTGACACCAGGAAAGGATCTGCAGAATAAGGTTGCGACCGCTATTGAGAAGGAAGGGTTTCAGACCGTGAAAACCGTGATTGGTGCGTCGCGGGAGAGTGTGGAGTAAGTATGAATCTTCGTCCGTTTCTGAAACAGCTTGAGGAACAGGAGAAGCTTGGTCGGATAAAAAAAGAGGTTTCTGTGAAGTATGAGATTGCCAATATCATGTATTCACTCAATGAGAAACCTGTGATCTTTGAGAACGTCAAAGGGTATGAATTTCCAGTGTTCGGTGGGATTACCTCTGATCGGGATATCATTGCGCAGGGTCTAGGGACAACCAAAGACAAGTTGATGATGAAACTGGTGGAGGGGCTGCGTCATCCGAAGGTTCCCGAGGTTGTTGAGAAAGGTCCGTGTCAGGAGGTTGTGATAAAGAATCCTGACCTGAAGAAATTACCCTTATTGTTTCATGTTGATGGTGACGGTGGCAGGTATGCAACGGCAACGGTTGCGACGATTAAAGACCCGCAGACCGGTCGGAATGTCGCGTATCATCGGCTAATGGAACGGGGCCAGAACCGGTTTACCGCTCGGTTGATAAAAGGTCGGCAGACACGCACGACGTATGATCGAACTGTGGGTGACCTGGAGATGGCGGTGTGTATCGGCAATTCCATTTCAGTGATGATTGCTGCGTCACTGGGTCCGCCGTCTGGTGTTGATGAGTTTTCTATCGCACACACGCTTGATCCGATGAAGATGGTGAAATGCAAGACAAAGAACCTGGAGGTTCCTGCGGAGTCCGAGTTTGTCCTTGAAGGACGATTGACAAAAGAGGTGGACCGTGAGGGACCGTTTGTGGATCTCACAGAGACCCGTGATTTCGAACGAAAGGAACCCGTGTTTGTTATTGATTGTATCACGCATCGGAAGGACGCGATGTATCAGGCGTTGATCCCAGGGCGGCTTGAGCATAAGGTTTTAATGGGGATGCCAAAAGAGCCGACGATCTATGATGAGGTCAGTAAGGTTGCTGCCTGTAAGAACGTGCTGGTGACGATGGGTGGCGGCTCATGGCTCCATGGGGTCGTGCAGATTTCGAAGAAAAATCCTGATGATGGGAAGAAAGCAATTGAGGCTGCATTCAATGGTCATAAGAGCATGAAGCATGTGGTTATCGTTGACGATGATGTTGATATCTACAATCCGAATGCGGTGGAATGGGCGATCGCAACCCGGTTCCAGGCTGGGAAGGATCTAGTGGTGAAACTCGATTCGCCAGGCAGCTCCCTTGATCCATCGTCGAAGCAGGAGGAAGGCAAAAAGGCATTGACCGATAAGGTTGGTGTGGACGCAACGATCCCGTTCGATGTTGAGAAGAGTAAATATGAGATCGTGAAATATTCGAAAGTGAATCTGAATGATTACCTCCGGTAAAGGAAAATATAAGGTCTGGCTGAAGCGCGAGAGAATCGGTGACGATCTGGTTTTTTTTCTCGGTGGTGGAGAACGTTCTCATATTGGCGGCGTGGTGATTTGCGAACCTGGAAAACCAGCGAAGGCAATCAGACTGACTGGGCATTACGACGACATTGTGTTACAACCGATTGCAGAGCTCGCATGTAGTAAATACAAGACCAAGGTTGTTGTACTAGGTGGTGTGCATGTTGATCATGCGACGAAACAAGAAATTGAGCTTTTGGTGGAGAACTGCAAGAAATTGGTTGAGAGAATTTAATGTCTTAATGATTAAATAATCGTTTGGTGACTATTGTAGCATAGCTTCCTTTTGGTAACGAAAACGAAACCTGGATTTTATGTCGTACAGTATTTCCCTTGCTGTTGAGTTCATCCCGTGTTGACTGAGATATCGTAAAATTCTCTGGTATGAGAAGAACCGGTCGTGCACGTGTTTTGAAGAAATTCCCGGTCTCTGATTCTATTGCGAAATCAGCAAGCGTTAGTCCCTCTTTCGTAAGAACACGATCAACAATCCGTTGTTCCTCCAAAGATACAGTTACATTCTCACTGATGGTCTGAAATGTCTCTGGAATTTTTTTCATCTCATCCTCTGAGAGATTTGCATAAAAAAGTAACGCCCCAATCGCATATTCCACCGAGTATATTTTTTTTTTCTCAACAACCTCTTTTAGTAATTCTTTGATACATTCGTTCCACAAGTAACTCTGGTAAGCATTCACAAACATCTCCCGGAGATGCGCAGGAATCTTCCGGTACGCCGTACGCCAATCCTTTGTCTTCAAATATTCTTTCACAACCTCGGCAAACGCTTTATTGAACACTCGTACGGTCGATAGGTCATTCCAATGAGAAAGTATTTTTCGTTTCTCATCTTTGATTTTTTTTGGCTCTGATTTATGGTACGCAGTCAGATACTGTTTCACCGCATGGTCGTATTTTTTTAACACTATGTATTTTCCGATGAACTCGTGATCAATGACGCTGCCGAACCGCTGGGAATCAAAATAATTCGGGACACCGGATACCGGAATCGTTGCTGCTCTGCCAGAAACATCATCAAGTTCATTCTCACT
>CAYGVY010000172.1:0-3462 GCA_964353435.1 uncultured Thermoplasmatales archaeon
TTACCTCGTTTCCCGATGCCGCTGGTATTTATCATGAATTCTTGGATCGCACCTTTTTCAACTACCTTTGTGTCTCCAGTGATGATTGGGACACCTGCTTTGTTTGCGGTTTTTGCCATACTTCTCACAATGGTTTCGAAGGTGTCCATGGAGAAACCTTCTTCAATGATGAATCCTGCAGAAAGAGCAAGCGGTGTTGCTCCTATAACTGCGACATCGTTAATGGTACCACAGACCGCAAGAGACCCGATGTCACCGCCAGGAAAAATCAATGGTTGCACGGTATGAGAATCTGTTGAAAACACAATATCATCAATAACAGCAGCATCATCAAGAGCAGCAAGAGAGACCTCAGCAGTTCCTTGTTTCTTGAAATATTTGAGGATGCTTTGTTTGATGAGCCGGTCCATGAGTTCACCGCCAGCTCCTTGCGAAAGTGTGATTTTACTTGCCATTGTTTCTCCAAGAACATTGTTTTTGTATGGTATGCGATGGAGAGGATTTATTTATATTCTCTGTTAGCATCACTGAAAATATATGTGGCAATGGCAAGATCTTGTTCTTACGATTATCAACTTTGGGTTCATGGTAACCGCTATTCCAGCAATCATGCGAAATCATCAACTAAAAGAAGCGAAAAGTCAATCACTGTCAATGTATCTATCAACTGCAGTTCTGTTGACTGTCATGGCATATGTTTTTTTCACTCTTAATATGTTACTCAGTAGTGTATCTACTGCAGGAACTGGTATCATGTGGTATATCTTAACGTATCAGAAGGTACAATATTCGAGATGAAATGGTAGCGAGGGGTTTTCAGTGGATTTCCTGATTATGTGTATCGGCAATCGAGACGGCGGCGATGATGGGATCGGACCATATGTTGCTGATACCCTAAAGATTAATTCCCTTGATGTTAAGGTTCTTGATTGCGGAACGACACCGGAGAATTATACAGCTATCGTCAAGCGACATAAACCAAAAACACTGGTTCTTATCGATGCTGCAGATATGGGTTTACCTGCAGGAGAAATACGGATAATTCCGAAAGAAAAAATTGGAAGCATGCACATCAGCACCCATGGGATACCGCTCTCTGTTCTCATCACATATCTCGAGCATGAAGCAGATTACATTATCGTCATAGGGATACAGCCAAAATATATGTCTGGTACCATGAGCAGCGCAGTAAAAAAAAGCGTTGATCACCTGATTGATATCCTGAGAAAGAAAAAATACGAACAGATACCGGTTCTTTAGTACGGGTATTTCTTGCCTAACACCTCAGTCGATGATAACGCGGCAATCGCTCCCTTTGCACACGCAGTCACCACCTGCCGCAGACCTCCTGTAATATCACCAGCCGCATACACACCCCGAACACTTGTTCGTTGAACGTTGTCTACGACGACATACCCGTTTTCATCCAATTTCAAATGAAGCGCTTGTGCAATCTCATTTTGGGGAAACACTCCAACAGAAGCAAATACACCATCAACAGCCAATCGCAATCGTTCACTTGTTTCTAAATTAAAAAGACCAACAGAGGAGACGCTCTCTTTCCCATGAATCTCCTCAACGATAGTATTGAAAATAAAATGCACACCTTTTTCTCGTGCTTCATCCTCATAAATCTTCTCCGCACGGAACTGATCACGACGGTGGATAATATACACATCCTTACATCCTAACTGTTTTAAAAAAATAGATTCCATAAGCGCGGTGTTACCGCCACCAACCACAACAACCTGTTTCCCTTTGAAGAAAAAACCATCGCACGTAGCACAATACGATACCCCTTTCCCTACAAATTCAGGTTCACCGGGTACATCGAGTTTTTGATGCTCGGTGCCTGTACAGAGAATCACTGCCCCTACATGATATGTGGCCTTATCAGTCGTAATCACAAAGCCGGTAGACGATGGCCTGACTTCTTTAACGTCTTCATAGAAGTGTAAATCAGCATATTTGCTTGCATGTTGCTTCATCTTCTCAACAAGATCAATCCCAGGTATGGAAACAAACCCAGCATAATTTTCAATGTTTGGGGCAAGTTGGAGAAGACCACCACCACTTCCACGATCAAACACAACAGTGGAAATCCCAGATCGTTTCGCATAAATCGCAGCGGAAAATCCAGCTGGTCCTGCACCAACAATCGCTAATTCATAGTCCATAGAGGACCTCATTGAATATGTACTATTTAGTTTTTTTAAATACCTCTCACTACACAGCGTTTGAAAAATGGTTTAATTGCTGTGAGTGTTTCCAAAAAATAATCTCTAGGATAGGGAATTGCATTTTCAAATGCGGATGACATGAGTGGCGAAATGGGTTTAAATTGTTGCAGATAATATGCGTCTGCTCCTTCAATCCATTTCGCAATCTCAACTATGTCCTCTTTTTTTAAGAGATCCGGAACAAACGTGGTTTTAAACTCGTACGCTGGTGCTTTGTTTTTGATCAAATCAATCGATGCTTCAATCTTGGAGATATCAACATCGACACCAACAAGCTCACGATATTTCCTTTTTGGTGCCTTCACATCCATGGCAATATAATCAACAAGTTGTTTTTCCAGTAATTCACCAAGTTTTTCCGGGAAAGCACCGTTCGTATCAATCTTGACTGGAAATCTATGTTTTTTTATTTTTTCAATGAAATCAACGATATCTTCTTGAAACAGTGGCTCTCCACCCGAAATAACCACTCCTTCAAGTTGTTCTTTTCGTTTAGAAAGAAACGAGAGGATTTCATCCTCAGGGAATAACTCTCTCGTCCCCAGCGCAAGATTCTTGTTGTAACAGAACGGGCATCGGAAGTTACATCCACTGACCCAGACTATCGCACTAATCCTATCAGGATAGTCGAGCAGCGATGTTTTCTGAAAGCCACCTATTTTCATTGTGTAACAAGTACCTTTTCCCTGAGGTCAAATGTTGTTCGGTCGCGGAACTCCTGCTGTTTTCCTTTATTCCATTGGTTCACCGGGCGGATGTATCCAACAACCCGAGAGTAAATTTCGCATTCCGTGGTTTTCTGTTCAGCATGACAAGTCGGGCAGTACTGATGTTCACCAGCGAGGTACCCATGGTCAGGGCAGACGCTGAATGTCGGAGTAATGGTATAATAGGGGAGCGCATAGCTCTGTGCAACCTTGCGAACAAGATTCTTCGTTGCAGTCGGCGAGGGTTCTTCCTCACCAAGGAAGATATGAAGTACCGTGCCACCAGTGTATTTTGTCTGTAAGGAATCCTGCAGATCAAGAGCTTCAAAGACATCCGTTGTAAATCCAACAGGCAGTTGTGTTGAGTTGGTGTAGTATGGTTCGACGTCCCGTCCACGGTTTTGTGTATAAATCTCCTGGTTGAATGTTCGAATGTCAGGGTATTGTTTCTTATCGATTCGTGCGAGTCGATAGCTAGTCCCTTCTCCCGGTGTTGCCTCCAGGTTAAAGATGTT
>CAYGVY010000173.1:0-3445 GCA_964353435.1 uncultured Thermoplasmatales archaeon
TATTTCTTCGGCTTTTTGCATAAATAGTATATTTACCAGAGGGGGTTTCTGTTACATCCCATTGTATATTCAGGTAGTCCGAATCATGGAGACCATCCCCTGCTACTGCAACGATTCTTTGAAACCAGTCCGAGCCAGCTGCTGTGGTTTCATAGGCTATGATTTTATCAACGCATGTTTGGACTTCCTTTATATTTCTGCATGGAAGGCGCCCTACATAGACATCAGGATAGAGATCTAGCTCGTCATCCTGCGATCCTGGTTTATTCCTCGCGGCAACAATACCATCGTTGTTTGAGTCCCAGTCATCAAACACTCCTCCAGTCTTATAGATATCAGAGAAATAAAGGTCACACAGAAAACCAGGTTCAATTACTACATCTTCGTACATATCATAGAGATTTGAATATCGGACTGGTACATACCAGTCTACTGTTCCCTGATTGCTCGTATCTCTTGCGGACCCATAGAGTAGAGACTTTAATCCTCCCACGAGCAGCACATAAGTGATATTCCAGGTTTCAACAGCATCCTTAATGAAATATTTAATCTGCTCAGGACGATCGACACCCTCATACGCTGTATATATATCCTCTGTGGTTTTGAACATGGTCGCTACACCATGTCTATTTTTATGTTCTACTAGTGGTGCTATTTGATCTGAAAACACAGATGGTGCAATAATCACCAAATCATAGGGATCACATCCGCTCATGGGAGTTGACTCTGGTGAATCATACAGAATTTCCACTGACATCGACTCAGCAACGACGATAGTGTTATTTGCAGGTCGGTATCGAAGAGGATAGACCTCAAGGGTGACATGGGTGACACGATGTAGTGTTTCATTCAGTCCGCATCCGATATGATAATTGAACCATGTAGACGGATATAGCTGACTGCTCATATACACCTCATTATTTCTTTGAAGAACGGTGCTGACCGTAGCATGAGGGAGACCATACGACATATGGTTTTGTGTTGGCACAATAACACCTGGAATAATTTGTTCATACCATTCCGGTACTATGAGGGAGACCTGTACATTGGTTACTGCAAAAGGCAGCTCAAAATGTTGGACAAGTTTTGGAATCTGTGGATTTCCTGGTTGCGCGTAATATGTCGATGAATTTTCAAGGACGAGCCTATTATATCCCTCTCCGACATCGAGAACTTTATAGTTGAACATTGCAGATCCATTTGCTGCCATTTTCAGCTGATATGATATAACATTTTTAGAATCATGTCGAATCGCCATATTAAGCATTCCTGCTGTCGGAACAATAATGCTTACAATTACCATTACGCAGACAAAAATTCCTATGATTTTATTTCGCATATTTCCTACGTCTCCCCTGAAAAAATGGGTTATATAGGATTTAATATCCCTTAATGCAATATAAATGTTTGTAAAAGATAAAAATTGGAAACAGGAGCATTGACACGGTTTTAACACAATGACTTTTTTATTGCAAATCTTTATAAATACTTGTTTTTCGCTTGAAAATCCACGAGAAAACCGTCGGTTATCAACTCGTTTTTACGACTTTTATCATATCTTGTTGTTCAAATGGCTCGTGACATGCTGCTTTCACAGAGATGTCAAGGTATCCCTCGTAGACTCCACTCTCCAGCTGAACCTGGATTTGGATAAGAACTTTACCGTTATGATCAGAGAAACCAGAGCCGGCTCCCCCTAATCCTTTGATTATAACCGATGCACCACTGAGAGGATGACCGTCGGTCTCATTTACATACACGGTGAAGGTGACATTTTCTGGCTCGCTACCCGGTAAGGTTGTTATAATCGGTGTCAGGGAGACGATCATTCTCTCAGGAAATAAACACGGGTTCGTTATATAGGAAAGGATTGCGATGAGTGCAACAGTTCCAATAACCAGGGAGACGGTCAAGCGCATCGGTAACCCAAGCACCGCGTGTTCATCAATAATAAAATAAACTCTCTTTTTTTGGTACTTCACTACTATACCTCCCAGACAAAATCTCAATCGATAGATATTTATTGCATTATTTAATTCTTTTTAATGAATCTGGGAGTTTTCATGATATTTAAAAGAACTAACCCACTAGTGGGTGATGAGAATGCAGTTCTTGGTCAGCCCGTGTATCTTCTCGTAGTTATCATCATAGCCGCAGCAATTATCACATTGTTTAGTCTTTCACTCCAGAACATCATCATGGACTCACAGATTCATCAAGTGGACCATGAAATCGATACGATTTTGACTGAAGCTACCAATATGTTTGAATACGCTGACGAAGGATCCATGGTTACCGTGCACGTTGAATTCCCTACATCCCTGCGATTCATCGTCTTTGGTGGCCTCCCAACAAACGGTACCATAGAGCCAACCAATCTCACCCTTGATGAAAACACAAATAACAACTACTATTTTGTGATGAATGACGGAACCCTTCGATTGTTCCATTCGAACGCTCGTTTTTCCAGTGAGAACCTTATCCAGATGGCCATCTTTCATACGGGAACCTACGACCTCACTTTGGAGCTGTGTTATAATGATGGAAAGACATATGTCACGATTTACTAAAGATACCAACAGCATCATGGGCTTGACACTATCTCAAATCGGTCTTTTCCTTGCCACAGGAATTCTGCTCACTGCGGTCTTCTTCTTAGTCTTTTCCAGTGATTGGCAGAGAACCGCAGAAATACGATCGTTTGCTAGTAGTTTCGCCCATCTTGTTGAAGATATAGATAACAGATTTTTTGAAAATACGACCAGGTTTCAATTTCCTGTAAAAAGCTATGCATATACGGTACAGCTCTCCACAGAGTATATCGTTATATCTGCAAAAGGGTTTTGGGATACTGATCTCTTTGTTGCAGAACGCTTTCTCATCCAGCCCTGGCCTCGGTCATCTCATCAGAATTGGACGACCGGAGAAGACCTTCATGAATATCTGAATACTACCTGTGGTCATCGTGGTATAAAAAATGATTCGATATCCTCTGTGAATTTTACTCAACTTTCCCAAGAACAAAATACGACGATATCTTTTTATGCGTTGCATCCCTTGGAAATACTCATAAGAGAACCGGTGTTTCTGGAGAAAGTGACAATTTTTTATGATGGTGAAAAGAAACATGATTTTCTCCTTGTGTACCAGTTAATATAAGCACCTGCGGAATTTCTTTTCCAGTGAAGTAGTGTTTATTATATAACTTTTAAAAGATACTTACGTCTCCTTGAGGCTGCCTGTGTATAGGGGAGAAAAATACCGTCATCGTTATATAGGGAATGTCCTATTCTTTTCGTTAGACGAGGATGTCATCCGGGGAGGCAGTTTGCCATGTTTAATGCCAAGATAAAATCAGATATTATAAAAGGAATCATCGATGTAACATCGCCACTTGTAAATGAAGCTAAGTTCAATATCACATCAAAAGGTATTTCCATACGTG
>CAYGVY010000174.1:0-3418 GCA_964353435.1 uncultured Thermoplasmatales archaeon
CGAGGCCTCCCCCATGCCAAGGGGGCGATCTTCCGCTGATCTACGAGCCCAGAGGAAAACCTAGAACCACCAACAGCAAATAAAATTTTTGGATAAAAAACTATTAGTAAACAAACAATCTTTCATGATAATAAGATGAAACAGCGACAACTCGAAATCCTCCTTCAACAAGTCCCCAAACCAACAACACCAGTTCCCCAGCTTGAACAATACATGACACCAGCACCCATCGCTGCAGACATCATTTTTACCGCGTACCAATGGGGAGACATCGAAAAAAAAACAGTAGTCGACCTTGGCTGTGGCACCGGGATTTTTTCTGTTGGCGCAGTATATATGGGGGCAAAAAAGGTTCTTGGTTTTGATATCGACAAAAACATCATCGCAGCAGCAAAAAAGTACGCAAAAACCAATGCGCTTCCAATAACATACACGATAAAAGACGTTACCGCGGTGGATACAGCCTGCGATACCGTACTAATGAACCCACCATTCGGTGCACAGAAAAGCAATCAGAAAGCAGATAGGAAATTCATCGAAAAAGCATTTGAAATCTCTAGTGTCATTTATTCACTTCATCTCAAAAAAACAATCTTTTTTTTGGAAAAAATGATCAATGTTTTAGAGGGAGAAATTACTTATCAAAAAGATTACGTCTTCCCGATTAAATGGATGTTTGAGTTCCATGATAAAGAAGTCGTAAAATACGATGTCACCCTGCTACGGATCAACACACATCCCTGAGATTTTTTGATAGAACTCCAGATACCAAAATCATAATAAGAGATGTTTCTTTCACAGGATTACAAAATAATAAAGGAAACTTGCTATGTCGCAAGGAAGAAACAGAGATCAACGTATCGGCGTGTTCGTTGACGTTCAAAACATGTACTATTCTGCAAAAAACTTATACAACAAGAAAGTAAATTTTAAAATACTCCTAAAAGAAGCAATAGCAGAACGACGACTGGTACGAGCAATTTCGTATGTGATCAAAGCAGACGTTAAAGACGAACAAACATTTTACAGTGTGCTTGAAGAAATCGGATTTGAAGTACGATCAAAGGAGCTACAGGTTTTTTATGGGGGTGCAAAGAAAGGTGACTGGGACGTCGGGATAGCCATGGATGTCATGCGACTTGCACCAAAGCTTGATACCATTGTCCTCATTAGCGGTGACGGTGATTTCTCTGATCTCCTGGAGCACGCGAAAAGCCTTGGATGCAGAACCGAGGTCATGGCGTTTGGACGAACCACTTCTCATAAACTCCTCGAAGTCGCAGATCTGTTCATTGATCTTGATAAAAACAACAAATACTTACTCACGCAGAAAAAGAAAAACTAGAATGGTTTAAAAACTCTTCAACTATTGACCCTGACAAAAATAACCAATGCGGTGTTCCAAAAAATCTTATGAGATGACACCGAGGATGAAGATAGACTCGAGACGATAGAATAAATGAGAAAAACCAGCGCTTTAGACGGCTTGTTTATCTTTCATAACGTATCCGAAAAGATAATAATATAGTACTTTATCTGCTTTCGACTTAAAAAAGTACAAAGAAGAAATTGGAATGTGATTGATGTGGCACGAACAAAGACTAAGAAATTCAGAGGATCCATGACACATGGAAAAGGAAAGAAAGGCGGTCGAGGCGCAGGATTACGAGGTGGCAGAGGAAACGCTGGACTACATAAACACAAGTTCATGCACATGCTGAAATACATGCCTGATCATTTTGGTGTTCATGGGTTCAAACGAGACCCCAGTCTTATCAAGGATGACCGAATCATTAACGTTGGTCAGTTGGACGAAAAGTTCCACGGGAAGAAGGAAATTGATCTTTCAAAAGAAGGTTTTGATAAGCTGTTGGGTGCAGGAATAGTTGAACACGAATATAAGATTACGGTTAAATCCGCGTCACAAAAGGCAATCGACAAGATTGCAGCACACGGCGGGGAAGTAAAAATAGAAGAATAAGGGTTTTTCCTATGGCAGAAGAGAAGAAGAGCCGTTTATATGCCTTAAAGCCAATTATTGAACGCTGGCCTGCAGTGCAAAAGCCAGAGGTTCATGTGAATTTTCGATCAAAGATATTCTGGACCGTTCTCTGTTTGATCCTGTATTTCATTTTAACAAACGTTATGATTTATGGGGTCAGCGGACAAGTCCTGGATATGTTTGCCAGTTATCGTGCAATTATGGCCGGGGCATCAGGTTCGATCATGCATCTGGGTATTGGTCCGATTGTGACGGCGTCGATTATTCTTCAGCTCTTCGTTGGTGCCAAAATCGTTAAACTCGATTTAACGAAAAAAGAGGATAAGGCGATTTATCAGGGGAGCCAGAAAGTCCTGGTTATCGCCATGATCTTCATTGAAGCAATTCCGCAGGTCTACGGATATCTCAGTCCCAGTGATGGTCTCACTGCGATGGTGGGCGGGAAAGGAGTAGCCGATCTTATTATCATTTTACAGTTGTCCTTGGGGGCATATCTTGTCTTCATGATGGATGAGCTGATCTCCAAATGGGGTATTGGCTCTGGTATCTCCATGTTCATTGCTGCTGGTGTATCACAATCCATCTTCACAGGGCTCTTCAACTGGTTACCTGGACAGGGTTCTCAGCCGATGAGCGTCTCGAATCCCCCCGCAGGGACCATCCCAGGGACGTACTACCTTGCTTCTCAGATGAACCTTGGTGAAATGGTGGATGGCGGGTTCCAGATCCTGTTCATTGGTCATGGCGGATTTCAGAATGCGATTGTACCATTGCTCGGTACCATCGCAATATTCCTGATTGTCGTCTTCACAGAGTCATCGAGGATTGAACTGCCCCTAGCACATGCGAAGGTACGAGGCGCACGAGGGAGGTACCCGATACGACTGATCTATGCTTCGAACATTCCTGTCATCCTGATGTCAGCATTGCTAGCAAATGTGAACATGTTTGCGTTGTTATTCTACACGCACCCTGGACTGCAGGGTTTACCAGGCATAGGACATCAATGGTGGATTGGTGCATATGATACGACCGGTGGTTCCACCATGCCGTATGCTGGAGGAGCGTGGTATCTGTCAAACCTCAATGGTGTGAACAGCTGGCTGATGCCTATTATCAGCGGAGGGTATGGTGGTCATGCGCCATGGCAATTCGCAGCTAAGGCTCTTATTTATTTATCCATCATGATCTTTGGATCTGTGTTGTTTGCGAAATTCTGGATTGAGACAACAAATATGGGTCCGACTGATGTTGCAAAACAGATTCAAAAATCAGGTATGGTCATGCCTGGGTTCAGACGTGACCCACGGGTCTTAGGCAGAGTACTCGAACGATATATTCCGGTTGTGACCGTGATTGGTGGTGCCGCGGTCGGTGCCCTGGCAGCGTGTGCTGACGCAGTTGGTACCATAGGAA
>CAYGVY010000175.1:0-3417 GCA_964353435.1 uncultured Thermoplasmatales archaeon
CGAACGTCACTCTTAAATCACCGATGATTATAAAAAATGAGTCAACATCAGTTCTCTTTACGTCCCAACCAGTTCAACTTGAGAAAGATGGCTTTATTGAACTCGAGATGGATGGTGCGACGACACAGTTATTGGAACCAAATAGACCGGTTTTGCCTATTCATGTGAAGACGTATGAGATTCCTTTTGGATCAACGAATATTCAGCTGATCTGTAATGTTAAAGATATCAACACCATGACTCTTACGAAGGAGATTATCCCTGCTCGCATCGCTCCATCATCAAAAATAAATGAAAGGACAGAATATGTGAAGGATTATTCTGTGTATGAAAGTGATGCGTTCTATCCGGACAGCTGGTATAGTTATGATCTTGGTGCAGGTCGCAATCAGAATGATCAACAAGTAACCTTTGTGAAAGTAGTATGCTATCCTGTCCGATATTCACCATTAAGAAACCAGGTTGATTATGCTGATGGTTTTGAGATCAGCGTAACGTATGATGCACCGAAAACACAACCAAAAGCTTTGGGTGCCTCCTATGATATGGTTGTTATCGCTCCTTCTGCATTTGAATCAACGCTCCAACCTCTTATTGATTTTAAGAACAGTAAGGGTATAACGACCATCTTTAAATCGATGGAAGATATCCTTACCGAGTACACCGGGTTTGATCAACCGGAGCAAGTAAAATATTTCATTAAAGACGCGTATGATACCTGGAATATTACGTACGTATTGCTGGTTGGGGGATTAAAATCCTATATCAACGCAAAAGATAAGGATACGATATCTGCAGGGTGGAAGGCCTGGTGGGTCCCGGTACGATATGTTTCCATGCCCATGGAACGTGATCATGGGACCTTATCTGATTTGTATTATGGGTGTTTGTATAATGCGACTGGTGATTTTGATAGCTGGGATTCGAATGGAGATGGTGTGTATGCTGCATGGGGTTTAATTCCGTATAAAAAAGATATTATTGATTTGTATCCCGAGGTGTATGTCGCACGACTTCCGTGTATTACTGTTCGAGAAGTAAACGTAGTTGTAAATAAAATCCTTACCTATGAAGGTACTGGCCTTGATTCAAAACCTTGGTTCAAAAAGTTTGTCGGTGTCGCGGGGAAAACATTTGCAATGTATGAGGATCAACCAGATGGTGAATACCTCTGTGACCTCTCCTATAGTTATCTAGTGAATGCAATCCCTGATTTGGAGTTAGTGCGATGTTACTCTACAAATCGGGATTCGGGGGGATTGACCCCGACTACAGAGGATATTATTGCCTCGATAAATGCTGGTGCTGGGTTTGTGGATTTTACTGGTCATGGAAACCCGTTAGCGTGGAATACCATCTGGTTTGATGGGGAATACCCCAATGATTGGACGGGGGGAGTGTCTGTTACTGATTATCGGAAAATTTTAAACGGTGAGAAGTACCCAATCGTGGTGGTCTGCGCATGTCATAATGGTCTGTATAACATGTCTTTGATACCATGTTTGAAAGATAAAACCGGGGAAAATTATTTCATGAGTGGATATTGGTTCCCAGTCGGTTTTAGTTGGGGTCTTGTTGTAAAACCCCGTGGAGGTGCCATTGCTTCAACAGGGTGTACTGGTTATTCAATCGGTAATACAGCTGACCCAATGAAACTAAGTTACGGATTTGATACGACTCTCTTCTGGCAAATTGGTATGAAGAATGTAACGCACCTTGGACAGGCTCATGGGAACACGATTCAGAAATTCCTCTCAGAAGAACAAATTGGACAGACTGAAGGGTACTGTCTCACGGAATGGGCGCTCTTTGGTGACCCAAGCTTGAGATTCGGTGGGTATTCCTCATAATCGAGGAATCTCTTTTTTTCTTTTTATATCTATCATTGATTTGCAAAAAACATTGTGTTAAAACCGTGTCAATTGCTTCTTGTATTTATTGTAAATATCTTATCAGAAACATTTAATAATTGGTATGTTATACATTATCATGTCATATATTACCATCGAAGAGGATTAGGAATGATTAGAAAGGCAATAATTTTGGGAAGTTTCTTTGTTGGTTTTTTACTGTTGATAACACCCTGCGTAAATTCAATCGAACATCAAAATGAAAAAACTTCTGACATACAAAAAATAGATTATCCTTCTTTCAATAAAAAAATGGAACTAAGACCACATTTACTTTTTTATATTGCATTCGGTGACTTCTATGTTGATGGTAACATTATAAAAGGAGACGCCAGAATCGTATTTATGTTAAGTTTGATATATTTTATTTTTCCACAACCGCATATTGAGTTTAATACGAGGTTTGGAGCCTATATAATTACAGATTTTTATGATTTTTATAAAATAATGTATACTAATCATACAATTATCATAATTGCCATCTATCGTTAGGAATCAACTCTTTTTATCGTTTCAAAACATTTAAATGATTCTACAGGATAATAAATCTTGACCTGTATTAACAAGGGAGGACAAAAAAGATGAAAAAGAAAATATTTGCAATATCTTGTATTATGCTGTTTTTACTATGTGCACTTCCGACTTGTAATTCACAAGAAATAGTAAAGGACACCGCATTAAATACCATGCCTATTGCTCATGTGGTCATCAAAGGAAATGCTACTGCATTTTTCATAGGTTACCACTTTATAGTAGGTATTGGAAGATGTCTTGCAATGATTGTGATTCTAAAAACTGGTGGACATGCAGAAATAAACAAATTATTTAATACATCTAACACAACAATATTGGAAGAAAGTAATGTAGTAATATTGATTGGATTTATTGGTTACTTGAAGATAAAGATTATACAAAGTGCCATTGACCTAAATGGAATAGCTTTAATCGCGGTTTGGTAAAAGACAATTTTGCTTTGTAATAACCGTGTCAATGCTTTACTGATAAGGATATGTTTTTAAAGAAGAATGAAAAATAAACTTTATATTTCTAAAGATATGTTTTTAAAGAAGGAAATGCTTAAAAACATGAATTGGGAAAGTAAAAGGATTATGCGAAAACAACTAGTAATCACAAAAATCTTGTTCTACTTATTAATGGTGGATTCAGTGTTTATAAATAACTATTTAAGAGCGAGAATGGGTATAGCTCCTTAAAAGAAAAAAGAATAAGAATCTCGCAGTTTTGTTTTTTTTGCGAACCTATGAGAATTTTATTTTTTTTTACTTTACACGTTTCAGACTTAATTGTTTGAGGAGGTGATTTAAACGACCACAAAACAACATCGGAAAGATAAAAAGATTCGGAAGAATAGAATGAAACGAAAAAGAACTAAATTGGAATAATTCTTCTTTTATTTTTTATCATCATTATTCATTAGCACGAAAGTTGGGTTTCTTAAGATATGTTTTTAAAGTGTGTGGTGTTTTGATAGTAACAGAGAATAAGA
>CAYGVY010000176.1:0-3377 GCA_964353435.1 uncultured Thermoplasmatales archaeon
TTCGTGAAGGTGACTGGTTGTTTTTGCTTTGCAAGAGCAGAGGTCGGAAGGACCAATGTTGTTAAAATTAAAAGTGTACATATTATTTTTACCGATTTCTTCATCATATAGATATCCCCCTAAGTATTAATCGATTATCTTCTTTCAATATAGATAACGCTATTATAAATAGTTTATTCTTTGTCATAAAAACTCGTGATTTACCATTTTTTCTTTGGTATCCTGAATTAATTTTCTTCTGATTTTTACCAATAAGGATAATTTATTAAAGGAGCTATCTGTTATAAAATTATTCATTGAAGAGGAAATAAATGAGAAACGTCAAAGAAAAAAATAGAATTGCTTTTCTAGCTAATGTAATTCTTGATAATACCTATTTTATAGCGGCAATTGAAAAAGAATGGTATCAAGCAACAACACCCTATTATTTTCTTTTTAACGAGGTGTAATGAGTAATGAAGTTACTTTTTATTTTTCCTTCAACAGGAAGGTTTTATCTGGATCCCGAGATCCACGGTCCACCAAGTGCGTTTATTCCTCCTCTTGGTTTATTATATCTCGCAAGAATGGTTGAGCGTCAAGGTCATTCTGTTGAAATCATTGATTATAATGCAGAAGCTTTTAATGAATCTACTCTTCAGAGAGCCGTTCAATCTTCTGATGCAATCGGGATGACTATTTTTAGTGAACCGAGTGAACTTAACAATTCGATGGCGGTAACAAATAAAATCAGACAAATTTCTCCAGATATTCCACTTATTCTTGGTGGTCCACATTGCATGTTTTTTCCAAAACAAGCACTTGATGATCATCACGCTAATATCTGTGTGCGTGGCGAAGGTGAGTATATTATTGGCCCCCTCATAGAAGCTCTTGAAGGAAAACGTCATTTATCTTCAATTCCGGGATTAGTCTATCGACAGAACGGAAAAATTTACACCACAGAATTTCAACCACAAATCATGGATCTTGATCAGATTCCATTCCCTTCACGTCATCTTGTAGAAAAATATGATTATGGATATACATTTGGTTCAAAAACCATGAAAGGAAAGGTCACTTCTATGATAAGTTCACGGGGCTGCCCCTGTCGCTGTTCATTTTGTCAATTATCTGCCTCCTTAGCAAATTATAGGACACGGTCTGTAGTAAATACTGTTCAAGAAATTGATGAACTGGTGTCCGCAGGATATAATTCAATTGCATTTGCAGATGATAACTTCCTCGCTAATAAAAAAAAAGTAGAGCAGATAATGGATCATATCATCCAACAACGTTATAATCTTTCATTATGGATTCTTGATACACGTGTGGATTCAGCAGATAGGAAATTATATGAGAAGATGCGAGATGCTGGCGTCGAACTTATTTCCTTTGGAATTGAATCAGGTAATCAAGATGTACTTGATTTTTACAATAAAAAAATCACTTTAGAACAGGTACGTGCAGCCGTTCAATTAGGTAAAGAGATGGGATTTGTAGTAGATGCTAACTTTATTATTGGAGCTCCAATCGAGACGAAAAAACACTTCGAAAATACCGTACGGTTTGCTAAATCACTTCCGCTAGATCATGCATTATTTGGTCATTTAGAATATCTTGCAGGAACACCACTGTGGCAACAAGCTGTAAAACAAGGAAAAATATCTCCAGAAGAACCAGTGGTATACAGTGACAGACAGCGAGGGCTAGCATTATATGATGCAAAGGAAATTGATAAATATTGTAAAAAAGCCTATTATTCTTTTTATCTTAATCCCGAATATTGGTTTAGAGAGATTCGTTATGCACTTTCCCACCAAAAAATAAAGTTCATTCAAATGGGATTACGTATGTTATTAAAAAAATATTAGAACGTACGTGGAAAGCTGATTTTTCTTAAGTTCTAACTGACTTCTATTGCGTAATTTTTTATATAAGGAGAGTATAATAGTAATTTGAAAAGGGGTAGTAAATGAAGAATAACTTACTTCGAAAAATTCTTTTTCTATCAACACTTTTTATTCTATTTACTAATGTTCTAGTTCCAGTTTCTGCAAATTTTGTTGAAAAATCATTTATCGTTAATAGCATCGAATTAATTGATGATGGTTTTGATCAGGCGATTATTGACTATATGAACAATGGTCATATGCCTTCCACAGCATTAGCCATAATTAAAAACAATAGCATGATTTGGTCAAAAGGGTATGGATATGCAGATATTAAAAATAAAAAAGAAGCTACAAATGAAACAGTGTATATGTTAGCATCAATATCAAAAACCTTTACTGCAACTGCAATCATGCAATTATGGGAAAAAGGTCTTTTTGATTTAGATAACGATGTGAATGAGTATTTACCTTTCAATGTCAGAAATCCCAATTATCCTGACGTACCCATAACATTTCGAATGCTTCTGACACATCGGTCAAGTCTTGCATCAAAGAATATCAATCTTTTTACGTTATTTTCAATTTTTCGTGTACCCATTGATTATTTGGGTGATTATCTGAATCCCGGAGGTAAATTGTACAATCCTGACAATTGGAAGGATTATCCACCGGGTGAACAACAATTCTATTCAAGTACTGGCATTGAATTATTAGGATATCTTGTTCAATGTCTTACGAATCAATCCCTGTGTGACTATTGTACACAACATATTATTCAACCACTGAATATGAAGAATACGAGCTATTATCCTTCCTTCTATAAAAAAGAGCAGCTTGCAGTTCTGTATATTTATCTGCTTGGGAGATATATTGCTTTACCTGCTTTTGAGGATAGGAACTATGCAGCGGGCGGATTGAGATCAAATTTAGAAGACCTTTCACATTTTTTGATTGCATTTATGAATGGGGGGGAATTTAACGGGGTTAGAATTTTAAAAAATGATACAGTTGAACTCATGTTTACCCTTCAATATCCCACGGATAGCTATATAGGATATGGCCTTGGATTTCAAATTTATCCAAAACGGAATAACTCTGAAAATGACCTGAGGATAGGTCATAACGGTGGAATGCCAGGAAGTCAAACATATATGTTTTATCATGTTTTTGAAGATGCCGGAATAATTATTTTTACCAATCAACATCTCTCTTATACGATGAGCGATTTGATGAGCTGGTTTTCAATTATTGATTTACTTACTAAGAAAGCAAAACAATATTAAATCATCAATTATTTTCCATTAAAATTTAATGATCTTTGGATTCTTTTTTATCTTAACAATAAAAAAAGAAAGAAGACGGGATTGTGATGCACCAGATATACATCAATAGGTTTGTGTCTTACCAGTGGTGTCCTGGGTTGATTAAGGTCAGGTCCATTTGTGTGTAATCGTCAAAATCGTTTTTCCCACGGGAACCATCTGAATAATCAATGACTCCGTT
>CAYGVY010000177.1:0-3311 GCA_964353435.1 uncultured Thermoplasmatales archaeon
GAATCTGGTATTCCTCTTGATGAAGGAATCATGAAGGATAAAGATGAACGATCATTCATTCAACAAACACAGGAGCATCGAGAGAAAGTAGTAGAAGAAGGACTGTCGTTTCTCCGTGCCGTTCTGGAGGATAAACGAGTTGTACTGTTAGATGATTCGATTGTTCGTGGAACCAATATCCGCAAGATCATTCGAGGAATGAAAAACGTTGGGGCAAAAGAAGTACATGTGAGAATTGGGTGCCCACCTCTTATCGCACCATGCTATCTTGGTATTGACATGCGCAGTAAAAAAGAGTTTATCGCGCGAAACAGCGACGGCAATATCAAGTCCTGGGATACGATTGCACAGGAAATCGGAGCCGATTCTCTTGGTTATATCAGCATTGAAGGATTAAAGAAAGCAATCGGATTTGATGTCTGTCAAGGATGCATTGAATTCCCAGAGGGATACCCGCTAGAAATGCGGGATGACGTGAAAAAACTCTTTAAAAACGATAAAAAAGGGATGCGCGCATACGAGTGCATATAATTCATGGCCATCGTATGATAGAGATTACCACAGGATCGCTAGAGGAACAAATCATCAAGTTGTTGCAGAAAAAGTACCCTATCACAACCTTCGAACTTGCTTCGAAGCTGCGAGTCTCACGGAAGGAAATTGAATGGGTTTTGCAAAAATTTCAAATCAAAGGGATCGCAAAACTCGAGCCACTCCCAGATAAAACATACGTTAGATTATTACGAAATGATTTTCAGTTTGTCGGGCCGAGACAACATAGAAAAATAATGAAACATAGCACTAAGAACAAAAAAGAGGATGACAGGGACTACGACGGTATCATGTATTCCTAGAGGAAAACGAGAAGAGAAAGAAAGATAAACTGTACACTTGTTTAGAGTTTCATTTCATTTGCACAGCATTGCTTAGAAGGTGGAAGGTGGAGCAATGGAGACATCAACAGTAGAAATAAAAGCAGAAACAAATAATACGATAAGGCCGACAGGAAAACCAAAAATCGCGTATTTTTCCATGGAAATCGGTATTGATGAACATATACCGACCTACAGCGGTGGTCTTGGGATCCTTGCGGGAGATACTTTGAAATCATGTGCAGATCTAAATGTACCGATTGTCGGTGTAACGCTTCTTTCTGAGAAGGGATACTTCTATCAAGAAATCGATTTGGACGGGAATCAAATCGAGCTTCCGTATAATTTTAACATCAATGATTTTCTCAAGCTTCTGCCGAGTAAGACGTGTGTGAAAATTGAGGGGAGAGACGTCAACATTCGTACTTGGTACTATCCAGTACAAGGTACAGGTGGCTATATCGTTCCTGTGTTTTTCCTTGATACCAATCTTGAGGAGAATTCAAATTATGATAGAGAAATTACCAAGTATCTCTACGGGGGAGATAACAAATATCGCCTAGCACAAGAAATCGTTTTGGGTATCGGTGGTGTTCGCGCGATAGACTCATTAGGGTATCGAACCATAGATAAGTATCATATGAACGAAGGGCATGCTGCTCTCGGTACTCTTGAGCTGTATGATCAAATAAAAGATGTGGAGAAAGTCAGAGAGCAATGTGTGTTTACGACACATACGCCGGTTGCTGCAGGGCATGACCAGTTTGATATGCCTCTTGCAAAGTCGATGATCGGAGATTTAATTCCTGATTCTCTACTGCATGAGTTTACCTTTGAGAATAAGTTAAATATGACAAGGCTTGCGCTCTTTTTCAGCCACTATGTGAACGGTGTTGCAAAGAAACATGGGGAAGTATCACGATTGATGTTCCCTGGATATGCAATCGATTCGATTACAAATGGTGTACATACGCCGACATGGGTTTCTGAACCGTTCCAACGTGTGTTTGATAAGTATCTCCCAGGGTGGCGTTCTGATCCGTACATGTTCCGGGCAGCGTTTGGTATCGATAAAGCAGATATCTGGGCGGCTCACATGGAAGCAAAAAAGAAGCTTATTGATTTTGTGAACAACAGATATAATGTGGGGATGAACTATGATCATTTTACAATTGGTTTTGCCCGCAGACAGACCGCGTACAAGCGGCCAGAGTTGTTGATCTCTGATGCGCAACGGCTCATGAGTATAGCGGAAAAAGCAGGACCGATTCAGATTATTTATGCAGGGAAAGCGCACCCGAAAGACGGTTCTGGAAAAGATACGATTAAGAGGATTTTTTCAGCGATGAAGAACATCCATGGGAACGTAAAAATGGCGTACATCCATAACTATGATATGGCGATCGGAAAACTCATGACCGCTGGTGTTGACGTCTGGTTGAACACACCGCGACGTCCGCAGGAAGCCTCTGGAACCTCAGGGATGAAAGCAGCACATAACGGCGTTCCTCAGTTGAGCACCCTTGACGGTTGGTGGATTGAGGGTCGTGTTGAAAACATCACGGGGTGGGCGATCGGTACAAGAAAATCAAATGAGCGGGAGTCTGACGATGATAACGATCGCAATGACCTGTATAATAAACTTGAGACATGGATCATTCCGAAGTTCTACAACGACCGTGATAACTGGATACGAACAATGCGGAGCTGTATTGCAATTAATGCGTCATTCTTCAATACGAACAGGATGATTGAGCAGTACGTGTTAAACGCCTATTTCATGTAAAAGAAGAGACTCGTATTTTGGTGTGATGTTCTCGACGTCTTCCACCCAGGCTCGTAATATTTCTGCGACGCTCCATGCTTGGGTGATGCATCCTTGGGGTGCATAGGGGGGATCTCCATCGAAGATCTCATGGATCGAACCATCCCAGAGGTTGCCGTACACGTCAATCATAGGTTGTAAGAAATTTTGAAACGCGTATCGTCTCTGTGCAGGTTCATGGTCTTTTACTTTCACGAATGCCTTGATGAACGGTCCTATCAACCATGGCCAGACCGTCCCGTTGTGGTAGGCAAGATCCTTGTTATGATTTCCAAGATAGGTTCCTTTATACCGGGAGTCCTGAGGCGAGAGGGTCCTTAAACCAAAGAGAGTGACCAACGTCTTCTGAACTTCAGCAACAATCCGTTCCTGCATATGTTTTTCAATAAGGGGAAAATCAAGAGAGACAAGGAAAATCTGATTTGGCCTCATCGAGAGATCCTTCGGGTCAATGACATCGTAGGGGTGATCGTACTGATGTCTGAAACTGTCTTTGACATTTTCGGCCAACTCGCTATACTGATCGTTTTTTCCTAAAAGAGTTGAAAGGGTGCTCATTATTTGTAAGGCGTTATACCATAGCGCTTGGATTTCCACGGCTTTCTTTGATCGTG
>CAYGVY010000178.1:0-3295 GCA_964353435.1 uncultured Thermoplasmatales archaeon
TATCGGTCAAGCATTAACACGGTTTTAACATCATGTTTTTATACGAATCAAATAATAAAAAAAAGAAAAAAGAGTTACTGATATCCCCCGATCATCAAGCTCGGATCACCAAGAAGAATCCACTGTTCTACCATTTGACGATCTTCAGCATCTTTGTTAATATTAAATTCATTCACATAATCAGCGATAGCGGCACTATGTGCTTCCCCAACATGGTGTCTTCCAAGTTGCCCATAGTTGTAGAAGAACCGTGGAAGAAGCCAGCCGTCAAGGCCATTGGGATAACTAAACCCTGGTAATCCCATGCCAAGTCCTGTGTTTCCCATCGTTGCAATCGCACCACCGTTCTCTTTGCTTGTCAGCCACCAGCTCCAGCATTTCGGAGCATGAATACCACGGCCGTAAGCATAGGAGAATCCATAGTTGAGAATATTCTGCGGGGTGATGTTAAACTGACTGTTATGACACCCACCGACGACAACAATGGGTTGTTTTTCACTATTTGTGAGTTGTGGATTCCAGTGCTCCTGTAACATTTTAAGAGCTTCAGCAATACCTTTCTTTTGGAAAAATAAGGCGTAGAATGCATTGAGGGGCGGGATATTATATGTCCCAAGAATCGTGATCTTCTCTGATTTATCTGCATCCAAAGGAGGAAATGTCACTAAAATTGAAGGATTCGCATGACCCGCACAATGAATAAATCCAGCACCAGCATTCATCGCCTGTTCAACACTCTTTTGACCAGTTAGAGCACCCGTTGAAGCCCATAATCGTTCAAATGTAAAACCGGTCATATAACTTGCAGAAACGTTTGTATCAAGCTCTGCTTCATATTCCCCAGGTCCTCCCGACTCAGGGTATGTATCGCCACCGATCAGAAGCATACGTTTGAACCATGCATTGTCAGCAGGACTTTTCTCATAATTAATTATTTTTTCAACCATAATATCGACTTCTTCTACTGAACTACAGGCAAGTCGACCGACATACACATCAGGTGAGCCATCAAGGACATCTTTCTTTGTGTTACTGAACTCTGCGAAGATCCCGTTTCCATTGCTATCCCAATCTTCAAATGTAGTCCCATTATGCTTGTAGATATCAGCAAAATACAGGTCGCTTAACAGTCCAAAATCTCCCTCGGCACGGTTATTTGTATATCTTACGGGAAGATAAAATTGTTCTTTCTCTCGTTTCATCCCACCGACGAGCAGCACATAGGTAATCCCTTCTTCCTCAATTGCTTTCTTAATATATAACTTAACATTCTCTGCAGCGTCTCGCCCTTCAGTGATTTCATCATATATTGTTTCAAGAGTGACAAGCGTCGTGTTCATCCCAAAAGCGTTTTTATGGATAATAAGTGGTTGTAACGCTTCTGCAAACTCATCAGGAGCAATCACCAATAAATCATACGTATTTGAAAACTGCATCGGTCTCGTCGGTTGTTCATAGCTAATCGTGATACTGTATTCTTGGCTGATAAAAAGTGTATTCTCCAAAGGAGAATACCGAATGGGGTAAACCGTTACAGAAAGAAACACCACGTGCTCTGTCCCAACAACACCGGTGCTAGTGGAATAGGTAAATGAATGCGCAGGGTAGATTTCAGAGCTTTGATAGACCGTCTCTGACGGAGTCACCAGTGTTTCTGTTATTTCTTCGCCATCAATTACTATCTGAGGTGCAGGCCGAACCTTCTTTCCAAGACCTTGTGTATATGATTGTGAAAAATCAACAGATACTTGAATGGCACGAGATTGAAAAGGAAGAGAATAGACCTGTGTAATTCTTGGCATCACTGGTTCACCTGTTTTCATAAGTAGTGAGGTTGATTCCGCAAGCTGTATTGAACTATAACCGCCGGTATCAACAAGTTGTATCTCAGATAACAATATCGTCTCGGTTTTTTTCTCAACTAAATAGTCTGGTTTTAATGCGTTACTCGCTGTTAATCCGCTTACGACAAAAATCCCTATTATAACAACTGCTAGTACTTTTTTCATAACTGCCCCTTGCTGTCACTAACGAACTAGCTGTTATATAAGTTTTTCTGATGATTAGTACGTGATAGAAAGTATTGAACAATACGAGATATTCGGCTCCAGTTTAATCTAACACAACTCAATGTCATTTCCAAGTATTGGTCATGCATTAACACGGTTTAAACTCAGATTAGCATAACAAGTGCTTCAACTTCGGATATTTTTTTCAATTGTGAAGGTAATACTAAAATTTCTTCACCTGTTTTTTCCAACTTTACTCTTATGAATTTCTTTTTTTATTTTTTTTATATTCTACAACTGCATTCTTATTTTTTTCAATAATGGTTTTTTTAATAATAGCATATTCTATCTTCATAACCTTTACCTCCACTCTGTTAATTTGCAACAATTTCTTTACTTAAAAACATATCCTAAGAAACCCTTGTTTTATGCGAATCAATGACAGAAATAAAAAGAAAAAAGAGAATTTGTTAATATCCGAGCATTTGTCTTAGTATTGGGAACGCATGGGGGAATCGTTCGAACAAATGTTCCCAGAAGCTGAGATGTGGTATATTGTATGATACTGGCATAGTCACTTTAAGTGTACCCCAATCGCTTTTTGCATCATATCTATCTTTTACTTTGACACGAACCGTATAGTTACCCTTTTGCGTCCAGGTTTTTTCCAAGGTGATATTCTGGCCAGATTTGTAGGGTCCAATCCATCCTACCGCTCCCTCAAACCAGTAGTCGTCACCCCAGTTTAGATAATAATATACATCATCACCATCAGAATCGGTGGCTGAAAAGGTGTAGCTGTAGGCAGTTCCATTTGTCCCACTTTGACGTCCCGTCAATGTTGGTGTCTTCGGTGGATGATTTTCTGTGCCAATGTATGCCCATGTGGTCTGATTATTGGTGTTGCTTGCGTTATCAGTGACGGTGAGAGTGACGAGGTAGATTCCTTGTTGACCATAGGTATGGGTAACTGTTGCTCCGGTTTTGGTTGTTCCATCACCAAGATTCCACATATAGGATTCGATGGTCCCTTCATGATCAAGGCTTGTAGTCCCGTTGAAAATGATTTCTTGATTCGCAGCTCCGTGGTAAGGACCATTTGTTTGTGGGACAGGCACCCAATTACTGAAGTTTTCTTGGTTGTAATCTACCCAAATTACATGGCTGTCGATGTTAAGACTGCCATATTCGATGTTGAAATACCCGTCGTAGCCCCATTCTTCGCTGCAGCTGTTTTTCACGATCCAGTACCCATCGTTTGGGATGGAGAGGTCGTCTTTCCATCC
>CAYGVY010000179.1:0-3276 GCA_964353435.1 uncultured Thermoplasmatales archaeon
GGAGCAACCGGCTGATAACCGGTAGGTCGAGAGTTCAAATCTCTCCGGGCCCATTCTCTGATATAGAAGAGATGGGTCTATTAACCGTGTAAAGATAATGCGTTTACCCTCTTTTACATAAGCCATGAATAAAAATAAATCCTTAAAAACCATGTTTCAAAGTAAAATATCAGAACCCTAGTATTATGCAATCATCATTCATTTAAATTCCGTGATTGTTTACAATGATATGTATGTATATTGATGATATCCGATTTTTGGATTACTATATCCAGTTTCCCTAAAAAATTACTAAACCCTGTGGTTATTTTATAGTTATTACAAATCGAGAGAAGGTAAAGATAGGCGTGAGATAATCAAACAAGATAAAATACCAATACAGGAATCTACCATCGATATTTATTCATCGTAACAGATAATGGAATTTGGCTTACCTAGATGGATAAAAGAATATATCTGTGATCGTAAAAGAGAAATCGGGGAATCTGATTATATCAATGTTAAATCTGTTGGTAATCATCTTGAGATGGTTGTATCCAAAATAGAACTTATATATTTAAAAATTTATTTGTAGTTATATAGTGGTATGTTTATAATATATAAATTAGATATTAGATATTATAATCTACATCTTTTTCTTATATTTTGTACGTTTATTGGTTAAACCAATATATTTTTTTAGTTATGTCCAATTATTTGAATAAAACATTTATATATTTTTTACAAATCTTTATAATATATAATATAATTTGAAAAGTAGTTTAGAGTGAATAGGATAAAACGTATTTAAGTTTCAATAACTCGTTTTATCTCTTTGCTTATATCTATTCTGCTTTTCTAACTACAGTCTAAAAAAATAAAAAAAGAGGGAAAAAATATGTTACGTAAGAAAAAAACAATAATTAAGAGGCTGATAATTTTCTCGATAACATTGATGTTTTTTTTTACAGCAATCCAGCTGAGTACAGTATCAACAAGCTCTATAACTGATAACGTATCACAAAAACCAAGATGTGTTTTTCAAAAGATAGAGAATTTTCAACCAACGAAAATACAGAAAAATTTAGATTCTAAAATTTTTCAAACTAAAGGAATACTAGGTACTGACAGCCTAATATATGGTGGAGTTGACGAGTTAATAGTTCAAAATCCTACCATAACAGATAATAATGGACAGAATATATTAATTGGTTTTGAAGTAATGCCTGATTGGCTTGAACCAGCAGATCCTTGGTTTAGATATTCAAATGATGGAGGGGTAACTTGGTTACCTGAAGATAGTGCAAACGGATGGAGGCTATCTGATAATGAATACTATACAATTTTACCAACCATTGACTTTGCTGGTGATAAAGGGGCATTTGGAACCATACTGCCTTACGACCAAAATAATTGGGTAACATTTAATTTCCCTGATATTGTGAATCCTGAATCTGAGCAGGGTGAATGGACAGCAAATAGTTGGCTAGCTGATGCTATGATGTCCGAGTGGCATAGCGCTGAAGTATGTGGTGTAAATAGTCAATATGCTCCAGCTGAAGTAGCATTAGGTCTTGCTATTTGGACAGGAGATACTGTTGATGATACTGATAACGGACTTTGGTATGGATGGGAGATTTACGATGGAGCTAAGCAATTCACAGTTTATCCTGATGAGGGTACAACACCATTTGATTTTGATGCAGATCAAGCGGTTAATGATGTAGATCTTTCAACAGGTATGTATTTTCAAGGATTTTATAGGTTTAATGATGAAAGTCCAGAACACTATCCCGATGGAGTATTCCTTCGAGGTGTACAACTGATTAAAGATTCTAATGAATGGACCAATTCCTGGGAAACTTTAGTGCATATACCTGGAGCAACGAATCCAAATATAAAAGCAGCTGATGGCAATTGTTTTTTAGTATATGAAATAAATGGCGGTATTGCATGTCATTATTCAAGTGATAATGGTGTTAACTTTAATACGGTCAATATTGTAAATAATGGTAAGTATCCAAGTATATCATTCGCTGGTAACAATATTGTTGTAGCATATATAACGAATGGAAATATTTACAATTCTATATCTGAAGATGGTGGTAAAACTTGGACTGAATCACCTGTTCCAGTAAATGATTTGGATAAGAGTGCTATAGAGCAAACCCATTGTGTAGATGTATCAAGTAGTTATATCACATGGACTGACAATAGACACGGAGTGAATAAAAATAGCGTATATTTTGATACCGCAGGAATAGCAACTCCAATTATTAATATTGAAAGTATTACAGGTGGATTAGGGATAACCACAGTAATAAAAAATATTGGTTCAGTAGATGCAAACAATATTGACTGGAGTATTTCATTTGATGGCGGTACTTTTTTTGGCGGAGACAATAGTGGAACAATCGATACACTAGCGGTAGGTCAAACTGTTCAAATTAAATCAAAGTTCCTAATCGGATTTGGAAACACAGAAATAACCATAAATGTAGGTGGAATAACACAAACAAAAAGCGCAAAAGTAATACTATGCTTTATAACTGGATTATAAACTAATCCAATTTTCTCTTTTTTTTTGTTTAGTAATCGCATTTTTTAGGCTTTGAGAACGTCAATGGCGTGATTTAAATCTTATTGGCCAATTCTAAAACCCCTCATCGTCAGGATCTAGCCAGGTCGATTTGGAATATCGGGAAGATGAGACTCAGGTTGATATACAAAAAAAGAAGACTTTTAGTGAAAAGAATCAACTGTCCAAACAATCAACAGACCTAAAAAGTGGATTCTGTCGGCACTCTCTTCTCCTGTTGCTAGTGTTAAACTTCTCCGAGCCCACTTTTTCTATTTTTTTATTGCGGAATACCACTGGCGTTCATTAGTTATAAATGCTTTTATTCCTTTTTTCTGTATTTTTTTAAGATTTTTTATATGTGCATCACCATGAGCGGGTTTTAAGAAATCGAGTTTTTCGCAGGTTTCAAAATCTGCACATTCCCAACATCCCTGGGTGCCTTTATTCTGACAACATTTCCTCATCTTGCAGAACGGTGGACCGCCACCATCCCTACAAACATTGTTGCAACGGAATCGTACCATTGCGCCAAGAACTTCATAACATTCTTTGTAATTTTTATACTCTTTGAAGAACGGTATAGTAGAGAGCGATTCAGCGGTTTTATCAAAATGTGCATCGCGGAGTTCCTTTCGCAGGTCTCGTGCTAAATCTGCAATCTTTCCTTTATGCCCAAAACAGTCTCCACAATATAACCCGCAATATGTAATGAGATC
>CAYGVY010000180.1:0-3274 GCA_964353435.1 uncultured Thermoplasmatales archaeon
AAGGAAAACGATATGATATCGGTGACAAACTTGGATACATCCAAGCAATCATCGATTTCGCATTGAAAAACGATGAGCTCAAACACGGGGTTTCAGCATATCTGAAAAACCTGAATAAATTGGAACTTCTCAAAAAATAAAGACGTTATTGGTGAACGAATTTTTTAATATGGTCAACAATGAACTGACGCTGTTCATTTGTTAACTCAGGATAGATCGGAATGGAAACGATCTCCTGAGCAAGTTGCTCTGAAACTGGAAACTGACCTTTTCTAAATCCTAACGAAGCATACGCTGGCTGCAGATGCAACGGAAGCGGATAATGAATCCCACACTCGATCCCCTGCTGCTTCAGATACGCCATAAGCTCATCACGCGGTTTTACACGAATCTCGTACATGTAATACACATGCTTTGCTCCCTTTGCCTCGATAATCCTGCCGACGTTCGAAGGGAGATTCCTATCGTAAAAACACGCATGCTCCCTGCGTAAATCTGTCCATTTTAACAGATGAGTAAGCTTCACATCAAGTATTGCCGCTTGTAGCGCATCGAGTCGATAATTATACCCTTCAATCGTATGTTCGTACTTCGTCGTCCGTCCATGGTTCATTAGCAATCGTAGTTTCTCCGCAAGCTCATCATAGTTGGTCGTCACCGCGCCGCCATCACCATAACACCCAAGGTTCTTCGCAGGGAAAAAACTGTAGCACGCGATATCACCATAGAAACCTGGTTGATGACCGTTCCACTCCGCGGCATGTGCCTGTGCCGCATCCTCAATTAAAAACAAGTCGTGTTTCACTGCGATTTCCCGAATTCTTTGCATATCGGGCATCTGTCCGTACAAGTCCACGACGATGAGTGCTTTTGTCTTTTTTGTGATTGCTTTCTCAAGAGCATCAATATCAATAAGCGCGGTCTGTGGCGCAACATCAACAAATTTGATTTTACCGTCAACATACGAGATACACTCCGTGGTTGCAATAAACGTATTGGGGACCGTCAGAACCTCATCACCTTTCTTTACTCCAGCGGCCAGTAACGCAAGATGAACCGCAGCAGTCCCATTCGCACACCCAACAGCATGCTTCACTTGACAGAACCGCGCGAAATTCTCCTCAAATCGTTTTACAAACGGCCCCATGATAAACGAACTACTGTTCAACACATCCTGGATTGCGCTATCAATCTCGTTTTTAATGGAAAGGTAATTTGCCTTCAAATCAACAAGAGGAATATTCATACTGCATTACTCCTACAGTGATCGTAACTTCCGAGCAGGGTTTCCCGCATAGACCCCAGGCTCACGGATATCTTTCGTTACTACTGAACCAGCGCCAATCACCACGTTATCCGTAATCGTCACTGGTAGAATCGTCGCGTTCGTCCCAATCGACACGTAACTACCGACCTTCGTTGGTCTCCACAACGACCGATCTCCACCAGCTGGCTTGCCTAAAGCGAACAAATCATTCACAAACTTCACACCATGGGATATAAAACAGAAATTACCGATAGAAACAAGCTCACAGATAAACGCATGCGACTGGATGCGACAATTATTCCCAATCTTCACGTTCCGCTGGATTTCCACAAACGGGCCAATGAAACAATCATCACCGATATCACATTCATAGAGATTTACCGGCTCAACAATCGTGACATTCTCCCCGAACGTCACATCCTTTATCTGCGCCTTCTTAATCGTCGGTTTATTTCTCATAACCTATCCCTCAATGACCATGACCTTTTACAGCAGCCTTGTAGATCTTCTCAATAATCTGTACGGTCTTTAATCCATCTAACAGATCAGTCGCAATACTCCCCCCATGGACCAACACGTCAATCACGTTCTGATAGACCTTATCATGATTTGACATAGATCCCTTATTTAGGCCATACGTATTTGGGGGGTTCCCTGGTTCCAACCCGGTGATCTCATACCCATCGATGGACTGGTACTCCAAGAGGTTCAGATATTGACCACCAACTTTTATGGTCCCTTTTTCCCCAAACAAGGTAATGGAACCTTCCATGTTCTTCCCAAAACTATTAATCGTAAAATTAATCGTCCCCAGCGCGCCATTCGCAAACTTCAACACCACCACGCCGGTATCCTCAAACTCCACGACACCTTTATGTAAATAATTCTCAGTAAACGCTCGGACTTCCTCAACGTCACCAACAAACCAATACAACAAATCAATGAAATGACTGTACTGTGTAAACAGCGTCCCACCGTCCATTGTCAACTTCCCACGCCAATCAGACCCTGTATAATATTCGCGATTCCTATTCCAGAAACAATTCACCTGTACGTTGAGAATCCTGCCTAGTTTTCCTTCGTCAATTACTTTTTTTAATGCTTTCACTGGAGGGTTAAACCGATTCTGTTTCACGATAAACAATCGTTTGTTTGTCTCCTCAGCAGTATGAATCATCCGCTCGCAATCACGCACCGTTGTCGCCATCGGCTTCTCACACAGCACGTTACAACCTGCTTTCAACGCTTTTATGCTATGTTCCGCATGTAATCCATTTGGAGTACACACTGCAACCAGATCCAGGTTCTTCTCACCTGCTAACAGCTCGTCAAGGGAAAAAAATGACCTACACTGGTACTGCGCTGCGATTGTTTTCGCCAGTTCTTGTTTGATATCACAGACAGCCACTAAACTACCCAGGCTGCTTGCATGTTTCGCATGCTGGGAACCAATATGACCAACACCGACCACTGCGATGTTCAACTTTTTCATATCTGCCTCTCTTTTCCCACGAGAAAAAACGTGGCGACACTACCGATAATTCGTCTCCCCTATTTAAGAATAACAGCCCTACTTTCTAGAGTTTACTATACATTACTCCTCTGAGAAAACCAGCACCATACCCGATATGGATCAACAAATAAAACAAGATACTACTCACCACCACACTTGGCTTTCGTGTAATCTGAAGCGTACTGACCAACGACATCAATATATATGCTACGACAAGGCAAGGAATCACCCACAACGGTAGAAAACCCAATACGGTCAATAACACCACGAGGACGCCAGTAATAATAAACCCTGGTCCGAGCAAATGGAAAAACTTCAAGGTATCAGGATGCTTTTTTACCATCTTCGCACGAGCAATCCCATATCGATACATCTGATGCCACAACGACCGAATTGAATCCCGTTTAAAATGATACACTTTCGTTTTCGGTGTATACAAGATTTTATATCCTGCCTTCCGAAGCCTGATATCAAGCTCATAATCTTGACCACAC
>CAYGVY010000181.1:0-3256 GCA_964353435.1 uncultured Thermoplasmatales archaeon
GTGGATAGCCGCCGACCCAATCGTCAGGCAGAACGAGTCGTCGTAGATCAGGATGCCCTTTGGGTATAACCCCAAGGATATCATTCAGTTCCCGTTCATATAACACAGCACCCGGGAAGATGCGAACAATGCTATCGATAGTTGGATCGTCTTTTGGACACGTTGTTCGAATCGTGATAATAACCCCATTTAGGAAGAAATGATAGAGGATTTCGATTTCGTTTCCAGTGTCTCTTGCGGTAATCGTTGAAAGATGATTGATGTTTAATTCACTTGAAAGAATATTCACCGTTTTTATCAAATCATCTCGCGGGACAGCTATGAAAATACGTCTGTCTCTTTTCACTGAAACAGGCAATCCTCGGAGCACCTGTGAAATGAGTTCTTCTGTGGTCGTCATGGTTTCCCTCCTTTGTCAATCGATGCTAGGAGTTTGATAAGACCGTCAGCGATCGCATCTGGTCGTGGTGGACAACCAGGGATGTAGGCGTTTACAGGGATGACGGTATCGATGCCTCCTTCGACTCCGTATGCGCCATGGTAAATGCCTCCTGAAGAACCGCATTGTCCGACAACAACGACAAACTTCGGCTCTGGCATTTGATCATAGACCCGTCTCAGCCGTTCCTTCATTTGTTTTGTCACCGGGCCGGTGCAGACAAGGACGTCAGCATGTCGCGGTGATCCTTTCAGCAAAACCCCGAATCTTTCCACATCTAAACGAGGGATTAACGCTGCTAAAATCTCGATGTCACAGCCGTTGCAGGAGCCACAGTTCATATGAAGAATCCAGGGAGATTTCACTCGAGCCCATTTCACCAGACGTTTAATCATGCTCTCTACCTCCGACAAAGAGAGCGAACGCGGTTAACGCCATCACACCGATAAGAACACAACCGAGTAAGGCTGCATGACCAAGAGGTGCAGTCGCGATCAACAGCGCACCGACATGAAGAATGGTGAAGAAAAAAGCGACATGGAAAAAATTATACGACTGCTGGAGTTTTCCACCAGCATAGTCTTCCCCACACGCATAACTTTTTAGTTTATACTTTGCTTTTGTCTGTTTCGGCCCTAACGTCCCTGCAAAAAGGTACAGAAGATAGATGATAAGCAGCATGATCAGAAAGGTCACGACGGGGTAGAAGAAATCTTCGATCATTGGTTATACGCCTCCAAGGCTTACTAAGATATCAACCGCGGGTTTCACTGCCTTTAAGCCCAGCTCTGGCCAGACGCCAAGGATGATTGTGAGTCCCGCAAGAATCCCGATGGCAAGAAGCATCACCGCTGAAGGGTCACGTGCTTTTAAAATCCCTTTCCGTTCAGCAGGGAGATACATTGTTTTAATGATCGGCAGATAATAACCAAGGGAAAGGAGCGCGTTGAGAAGTGCTATGACCGCGATTGCTATCCCCCACAGACCGATAACACCATAGGTCATGATACCACCGCTGAAAACCATCCATTCACTCATGAACCCACTGAGTGGTGGGACGCCAGCGAGCGAAAGAAGCGACAGTGCGAATGCAAACCCCGTAACCTTCATGGAAAGTCCGATGCCTTCCATCTCATCGACGTACCGGGTCCCTAATTGATGGATGATTGCGCCAGCGCATAAAAAGGCGAGTCCTTTCATGAACGCATGGGTCATGATATGGAACAATCCGCCTTCATATCCGACTCGGATTCCGTAGGCAAGGCCAACACCAACTCCTAAGAGGATGTATCCCATCTGCGCAACACTGGAGTACGCAAGGATTCGTTTTAGATCAGCCTGTTTATGCGAGAGCTGTGAGTACGCCATGAGGTTTCCCACACTCATGGTAATGAGCGCCAAAATGATGAGCAGTTCACCGGCCGCAAGACCAGTGCCGGTGAACACAAGCAGGCTTCGCAGCAGAGTAAAGAACCCTGCGCCGATCACAATACCGGAAAGCATCGCACTGATCCCGGAGGGAGCAGCGGAGTGTGCATCAGGCAGCCAGGTGTGAAGCGGCACAATTGCGGCTTTTACCCCAAACCCGATGATCAGGAAAAGAAGAGCAGCCTGAAGGATTGGTGTCGTGCTGAGCATGCCGACAAGGTCATTGAATTGTAATGTCCCTGTCTGGAAATACACAAGTGAGATACCGAAGAACGCAAAGGCTGAACCGACCGCGCCCATTACGATGTATTTCATTCCTGCTTCTATCGCCATCCATTCATGTCTGCGGAAAACGACCAGAGCGTATGAGGGGATGGACATCAGCTCGAAGAACAGATATAGGACAAGGAAATCAGTAGCCAGGCCTATTCCGACAATCCCAGCAACCATGAGAAGGAGAAGCGGATAGTAGTATTCCTGCCCCTTGTCATGTTCCATATAAATAACTGAGTAGAGACAGACAATAGTCCCAAGGCTCAGTGCGATAAGAGCAAGGAAGACGGATAACGCATCCATGTGCAGGAGCGTATCTCCAATGTAGAAACTGAGCGATCCATTGTCCCAGATTTGAATAGCAAGAAGTATCTGAAGGATCAACGCAATACTGAAGAATAGAAGCGCTGTTGTTGCAGCAAGATATTTTTTCTGATAGACCTGTTCAGCGCGTCCCATTGCATACGCAAGGAATGATCCGCTGAAGAGAAACACTAAAGGGAGAAACGGGTTGAACATGTTACATTCCCCCTATGAAAAAGAAAATGATGAGTAATAGGAGGAAGCCCAGGGCTATCCCAGCAATATTATAGTTAAGATCACCGGTGTGGGTTTTTCTGAATCTGACGGCAAACCCACGAAGACACCGAATGATCCAACCATAGAACGTGTCAAATCCATACCCTTGTCGTGCGACAATCACGGTACGGTCGCCAACCTTGTTTGCTGCATATCGTTTCCGTATCATGAACAATCCAACACCGATGAAAAACGCTGCAAGAGAAATCCAGACCACTGGTGTTTGAAACGTCTCACTAATAAAGGAGCTTAACGTGAGCCCATGTTCAGATAACTCAAAAGATGAATAAGCCCTGGTGAGGAACCCGATCCCTAGCCAAGACACGACCGTACCAATGGCGAGCAGGACTAAAGGAGCTGCCATCTGCCAGGGTGCTTCATGTGCGGTGGTGTTCCTTCGGCTTTCCCCCCAAAAGACCAGGTTTACCATACGGATGGTATAGGCAGCAGTAAGAATCGCGGTAATGACCATGAAGAGGAGCGGGATGTAATTTCCTGTCTCCCAGGCTGTCGCAAGAATCATATCCTTACTCCAGA
>CAYGVY010000182.1:0-3248 GCA_964353435.1 uncultured Thermoplasmatales archaeon
AGGAAAAAGCCTAGGAAATCCTCTTGATTTCGGTGGATCAACTCTAGGGATTTTTACCTGTAAGAACGAGTTTTTACGCCAGATTCCAGGTCGAATCATCGGTATGACCAAGGATCAGCAAGGGAAACGAGCGTTCTGTATGACGTTGCAAACCAGAGAACAACATATCCGTAGAGAAAAAGCAACTAGCAACATCTGCACCAACGAAGGGTTGTGTATGCTTGCAGCCGCAACTTATTTATCATGGCTTGGAAGCAAAGGGTTGCACGAACTCAGTAAGATTAACTTTCAACGAGGTCAAGAACTTGAAAAAAAGATCATCGCCCTCCCCGGGTTCACGAAGATGTTTACAGGAGTTCACTTCAACGAATTTGTCATCCGGTGTCCCGATGCAAAAAAAATACACAAATACCTTTTGCGACAGGGAATGCAAGGCGGCCTCCTGTTACAACAATGGTACCCAGAATTAACGAATTGTATGTTATTCGGTATTACAGAATTACACAGCAAGGAGAGTATCGAACGTCTTGTTTCTCTTCTAAAGGAGGCACGCTGATGTATCGTAGTGCTGTATGGGATGAACCATTGCTCAAAGAACTCGAAGACATTAAAAAAGAACATTACACCCCTCAGACTGTACTGCCTGACTCTCTTCGGAGAACAATTCCGCTTGACATCCCTGATCTGGATGAAACACAAGTGATACGGCATTTCTTCCATCTTAGCCAGATGAACTACGGTATTGAATCAGGGATCTACCCATTGGGCTCCTGTACAATGAAGTACAACCCGAAGATTTGCGAGGAAATCAGTCGCGGGGAACAATTCACCCTGCTTCATCCGTATCAAGACGAGTCAACAACTCAGGGAACACTACGGATCATGTACGAACTTGAACAGATGCTCTGTGAAATCACCGGGATGGATCATTTTACGCTCCAACCAGCTGCAGGGGCACAAGGGGAATTCACCGGTCTCCTTTTAGCTCGTGCATATCATGAGTCAAACAAGGATTTCAACAGAGATGAAGTAATTCTCCCTGATACATCACATGGGACAAATCCAGCAAGCGCTGCTATGGCAGGCTACAAGGTCATCGAGATTCCTTCAACCAAAGAAGGAACCGTAGACCTGGGGATGCTGGAAAAAGTACTCTCAGAAAAAACCGCATGCTTCATGCTCACTAACCCGAACACCCTTGGCATCTTCGAATCAGAGATAGACGATATCGCACGACTCGTACATAAAGCAGGCGCGCTTCTCTACTATGATGGCGCGAACATGAACGCGATCATGGGGAAAGCACGCCCAGGAGATATGGGATTTGACATTGTGCATCTTAACCTGCATAAAACCTTCTCCACACCACATGGCGGCGGAGGCCCAGGGTCCGGCCCAGTTGGCGTGAAACAAAAACTGAAACGATTCCTTCCAGTACCATCGATTATGAAGAAGGAAGATAACTACTATTTTGATTACGACTATCCTGACTCTATAGGGAAGATAAAAGCAGCATATGGGAATGTTTCTGTGATCCTCAAAGCATACATCTACATCCTGTTAATGGGAGGAAACGGACTCAAAGAGGCATCAGAAATCGCAGTGTTAAACGCAAACTATATGAAGAAAAAACTCGTCGATTCGAACCTCTATGAGCTTCCATATAGAGAGCTTCGGAAACATGAGTTTGTCATCAGCTGTGAGCGCTTGCTTTCCAACAAGGGAATCCGCGCACTAGATGTTGGAAAACGCCTTTTAGATTACGGACTTCATCCACCAACCGTATACTTCCCGCTTATCGTCAAGGAAGCATTAATGATCGAGCCAACCGAATCAGAATCAAAGAAAACCTTAGACATCTACATCGATACCTTACTGAAAATTGCACAGGAAGACCCTACATTAACAAAGAGCGCCCCGCATAATACCGTGGTACGACGGATCGATGAAATCGGTGCGGTGAAGAATCCAATCTTCACGTGGAAAACACTTGAAAAACCGAAAGAACTGATGACCTAAAAAAATTCCCGCGTTCCTTCTTTTACAGACTTTTTTCGGTTCATATAAGAAATTTTCTCAATATATTTAAACTACTAGAGCTACGTTGGCGAAAGTTATCTCGTAGAAGAGATTTTTGGTGAAATCCTCCGGTATTCAAAATCCGAATGTGTAAAAATTAAAAGATCTTGTCTAAATTATTGAGGACGTTTCAGTTTTTTATCAGTGATTCCACGAATCGTCCCTGACGTTGCATAGGTGGTGAAGGTAACGAATTTTGATCCAATCTTTTTCAGTGATTGTAGAAGTTGTATCGTGTGTTCTTTTTCTTTATAGTTACATTTAATAATCCCAGTGGTTCCATCGAACGTTACGACCCAGAGCCCTAATTCTTTTGCCGATTTGGAAAAGAGATCGTGGGTTTGTTGTCGAAGTGCCTGTATCAGCTCCGTATCCGTGAGAAGATGATTGTTTCCCATGAGTGCAACACGAAAACTGATGTACCGATGCCGTCTGGTGCCTTTTACGATACTATACACCTCTTTTTATAAAAAAATTATGAGGGATGATTATTCTGATTCAATACGAGGTGCCAATAGATAGGTGACGTGCCCGTGTTTCTCTGCGAAATCAAAGTCGACTCTGATAGGGTTGTCGTTACCAATGTTGATGGTGATTGGGTCTTCGTTTTTCACTGGTTTAATCATATTGCTGAAGTAGTCGATAGAGAAAAGGCTTTTAAATTTCCCTGGCGAATGAAGTTCCAGTAGTAAGGTCTTCGGGAGTTTGAGATTCACGGTATCGGTATCCCCTTCTGCAAACAGTTCAAACGAGTCTTTGTCGACGCTCAATGCCAGATGATCGGAGACTGCCTCTGAGGCACGAACTCCTTTGCTGAGCTCTGATGCCTTCAGGACTGCTTTTGCGGGTAAGTCTAAATGAGGGACCTTAGAATCAGGCATCCCTGCGGTGTCAATAAGGCCCATTCGTCGCACGAGGTTACCGATTTTAACAATCAAGCGGTTTGAATCCTCATCATACTCCAAAGAAATCGAATCACCGGCATTCGCCAGTTTCATGATGCCATTGAGTTTATCAAGGTCAATACCAAGCTCCATATCATCTGCTTTGTATTCCTCAAATGCGGTGCTTTTCAGTTCTAAATCAACCATCGCGACATGCGCAGGATCAACAGCACGTATGGAAATACCTTTTGATGTGATATTGAACTTAGCTTCATTTACAAGTGG
>CAYGVY010000183.1:0-3227 GCA_964353435.1 uncultured Thermoplasmatales archaeon
CTTCAAGCCGGGAAAGATCGATTTCAACGTTCACTGCTTTTGTCAGAACCTTCAGGACCGCTTTCGCACTCTTCGGGTCAACGAGGTACCCTGGGGTCTCGCCCATAAAGCAGGTACCGGCCATGCCCCGGAGTTTCCCCAGTCCAAGGAGTAGACCACTTGCACCAATGATGCCACCGCCGGGCTCGTTTTTCTTAAACACAGCACCATACTTTTTCATGGTTTTTACCAGATTCACATCGGTCGTTGCAAAAAGTACCTTTGGTTCTTTGATTTCCCGACCGAGACCATACCCACCAAGGGTAAACATTTGTTTCACGCCAAGACCCTGCACGACATCAAGGATGGACTCTGCAAGCTCATACTGTCCTTGTGACGAGAGGCCTTGGTAATCCCCGGTCAGAAAAACGATATCTCGTTGGCTTCGCTTCTTTGCTTTCCAATAATAAAACTCGTTGTTGACCAACTTAATGGTGCCATCCGGGTTAATGAACACCTGTGGTGGAAAATCCTTGCTATACAATTCAGCGAATTTTTTTGCTTTCATCGAATCAATGAGATGTTCAACAGCAAGTTTTCCAACATTCCCAATCCCTGGTAATCCTTCGATAAAAACCGGATTTTTAAGCTTCGGTTTTTTATCAACGTACTTTATTTCAACTAATTTCATTGTCTCAGTTCGTCCTTATCCCTTTTTTTTAACGCCCGACGATACCTCCCATAATGATCCTGTGGCGAGAACCGTGCAGGCTTGTTGAAAACTGTTTTTTCTTTACAGGTGCTGCAGACCGGATGAATGGTGTACCGCTGACAGTTTTTACAATAGAGTATCTCAGACATTATTCTTCGACTTCGCGTTGAAATTCACATTCGCCTTTTATTTTTGTCATAAATGTTTCTGCCCGCTCGACTGCTTTTTTCATCTGTGATTCAGCAATCTTATAATCAGGAGCTTTTACTTTAATCATATATCGAGGTGCACCAATGTATTTGATATCGATGCTGACGTCATCAAACTCGCTTTTTTCCGCAACTGTGAGTGCTTCTTTGATATGAGTAATCCCATCTGGCAGGTATGAAGTGAGAAGCAACATGCCTTTGATTTCAACGAAAGGAACAGTGATACTGGTCTTTGCAACCTCATCAAATTTCTTGAGCCAATCCCCAGAAAATCCATCGTTTTTCAGGGTGTTTGCATCATAGGCGCATTCTTCAAACGCAGCATACATCGTCCCGTATTTCTTGATGAGCCCATCACCGAACTCTTTATAACATTGGTCAACTGATTTAGTGAGCCCTTGTGCAACCATCTCAAAGAGCTTGGCTGCTTTCTGCGCATTCTTCCAGTCCTGGATTTTCTCCCGGCGTTGATGATCATTCACCTTCTTAAGGGATAGGTCGATGTGCTTCTTTGCAGCATCAACATGAACAACCTTACAGACAACCTTCTGTTTTTCTCTGACAAAATTACGGATGCGTTTAACCCATCCGGTTGCTATTTCAGAAATGTGGATGAATCCTTCTTTATTTGGGTATTCATCAAGTGACACAAACGCGCCAAAGCCTTGGACTTTGGTAATAGTACCAACAACGAGTTCTCCTTCTTCAGGGTACTCCTTCTTCAACATGCAGATGAACCTTATTCGATGGTCTCTAAAATGGTTCCTTTAATTCGTGCTTTCCCACCATTTGGGGTTGCAAGTTTACTGCCGCAGATGTGGCAGAGGACCGTGTTACTTGCCTTATCAAATAGGACTTGTTCGTTTTCACAATCATTGCATCGTACTTTAATGAACCTGCTTTTTGGTTGATCCATGTGTTTATTCACCTTCTATCTCAAATTTTTTTGACCGGATACTTGGCGGCTGATGCATCTTTTTACAGACTGTACACATAAATCGGGTTGCTATCCGCCTGCTGGTTTTCTCTCGTCCCTCTGGTTTTGGTCGTGGGAACCCTCCGTATCCGCTGGTAGCGCGTCTGAACCGCCGTTGTCCTCGTTTCAGCTCACTTGCTTTCCGTTTTTTCATCTTGTCAACTTCGTGAAGCGTGTGTTTTTTGCAGAACGGACAGTATCGTTTGATTTTCCTGGGAATCTTCATAGATATCACAGTTCGATTGTAACCGTAAGTAAGAAAGGTATATAAAAATGTAGGGTGCCCTATTTTACCTGTTTTACTACCCCTTTTTTTAGGAGTGGTTCGGTCATTTCGCTGGGGAGTGAAAGCACGTCTTCTTTGCGTAACGAATAGGTTTTCTCATCAGTCCCGATAAACTCAGGTGTATCTTCCAGGACGCGGACGATCGGATTTGTATTTGGATCCCTTTTCGGTGGATCAAGAACCGGCGGAGATGTTGGTTGTTTTTTTAAATGACGATCTGTTGGTTCTTCAAAGATTTCCTTACGAGAGACCGCGATCTGTTCCACCAGAGCACTATACAGTTTTTTTTCGATGTCTAAAAGGTTCCTGAGGTCAGGGGCTGCACCACGTGCTGTTGCAAGAGCAGCTTGGACGATTTTTTTCTCACGAAGTTCATAGATGCTATTTGCGATTTTTTTTGTATTTTGAGCCTCATCAGTGAATAGTTTGAGTTTCAGTGGATTCTTTTCATTTTCAACGCTTCGTTCAATAGTTTTTATATATAAGGAAAGATTCTGGTAGAAATTCACATTGATTTTCGTAAGAACAGAAGAGGTTTGTTCTCCCTGCTGGAGTCTGCGGAGTGTTTTATAGCTAATTTCCTCGTGTTCATCCATAGTTGTTCATTAAATCATGACTTGTGTTAAATAGTTTTAGTTCTCTATTTTGATTTTTGTTTCAACGTATTGGTTATAAAAAATATTATATCACAATCCTTTTTTCTTTTTATTCCAATCCGACCGTACTAATTCGAAAACACGCTTTTTTTCCCTCTGGTTGTGACCGGTGTTTGATAATCGTTGCTTCTCGTTGTCCGATTCCTTTTCGATCAAGCCGTAGAATGGTTTTTGTCATATGTTCAGCATCACGGTTCGTGAACGGTTTGACTTCCCCAGTTTTATCAGTATACACTTGTTCGGTAATAATCACAAACAAATCTTTTTCCCGTGCAGCAACCTGCAGGTTCGTTACCTGCCTGGTAAACGAACGAATCCCGCCTTCCCGATCATCCTCGAGATTCAAGCGATAAAACATCGTGATCGTATCAACAACGATAAGACCTACTCCTTTCGTCGCAATCGCATC